>DASQJI010000124.1:0-1798 GCA_035631175.1 Parafilimonas sp. | reverse complement strand
ATCTCATATTCGTGCATTGCAGTTGTTACGCTGGCGATCGTCTTGTGGTATCATTTCTCGATGCAAAGTGTGATGCTTTGGAGCGCAAGTATACTTCAAAGGGGCATCGCTGTCGGCGCAATTTCCTTTGGCGGCCTGGTGATGTTGCTCTTTACGCGGCGGTTTTTCTTCGATCTGAGCGGGGCAGACATATTCAGGAAAAAAAAATTGACGCAGCAGCTGATCAGGACGGATTTTTACAAGTACGTGCGACATCCTCTTTACGCTGCCACACTGCTGTTTGTGTGGGGCATTTTCTTTTGGCAGCCGTTATTAAGCAATCTCATTTCGTGCGCATGCATCACCGTCTATACGATCATTGGGATCAATTTTGAGGAAAAAAAACTCGTGAAAGAATTTGGTAACACTTATGTCGTCTACAAGTCACAAACCCCGATGCTTATTCCTAAGCTATTTAAATGAGCAATTTACATTTTCAATTCATCATCTGTCAATAATTTTATCATTCAATTTGTAGTAAATGAAAGAACAAAACAGTCAGCCAGATGTCGGTAAACTCATTCAGCAATTAGTTGAACTTCTGCAAAACGGCCATGCACATGTAACATTAAATGACGCCGTGAAGGATATTCCGTTTGAGCTGCTGGGAAAAAAACCAGGTGGACTTACCTATAGCATTTGGCAGATCGCCGAACATATTCGAATCGCGCAGTGGGACATCCTTGATTTCTCACGCAATAAGAATTATAAAGAAATGAAATGGCCGGAAGACTATTGGCCGCAGGAAGATGCGCCGGAAAGTGAAGCAGCATGGAACGACTGTATAAAGCAAATCAATGAAGACCAGGGCTCGTTTATTGATTTGCTCCATGCTCATGCCGGTGATCTTTTTAAACCGATCTCACATGGCAGCGGCCAAACTTTGTTGCGCGAAGCGTTGCTTATAGCAGATCACAACAGCTACCACGTTGGGCAAATCGTAGTAATAAGAAGACTCTTAGGGAATTGGAACTGATGTCTGCTCATCCGATAACATCAAATCGACATTGTTATTTGCAAGTTACCCGGGGATCATGGACGGCTAAAAATTCTAACAAATTTCTATGGTCATTGATGGATATCGGTCCACCGATGGACGAAGGTTATCAGGTTTTATTTTATGCTTCTTAAGCGAAGGCTCATCTATTTACTGCTTTTAATTTTTTGCATTTGGCTTGCCTTTGCAACACGTTTGCACGCAACATGGTTTCCTGCGTTCATTGCTAAGTACGGCGGGGATACAATTTGGGCCGGGCAATTCCTTTTCTTCCTGCGGATAATTTTTATTCATACCTCTTTAGCAAGACTTGCTTTCCTTAACTTCTCCCTCGGGGTACTGGTTGAAACTTCGCAGTTGTATCATGCCGCATGGATCGATAGCATCCGGTCAACCGTTGTGGGCGAAGCTCTTTTTGGTCTTGGATTTTTGTGGAGTGATATTATTTGTTATGCGGTCGGTACTTTGCTGGCCTATTTCATCTGTCTCCTCATTGAAAAACTATTGTTTCCCACTCCAAAATAATATTATTGCGCGCCGAACCACTCGCTCACACGAAACTGAACCTGCATTATTTATTTTCGAAAAATTCTATTGCGGAAACCGAATATTGAATCATAGTTCCCAATAAGAAAAAGCATGCGGAAAATTTGTACTTATACTCACATTCATGTGTATAAAGGTCGCCATCGGCACGGGTGCCGGTCCTTAATGCCGGCTGGAGTTTCCCAAACAGGCATATCTATTGCAGTTCTTAATTAT
>DASQJI010000123.1:0-3549 GCA_035631175.1 Parafilimonas sp. | reverse complement strand
GCGTGTGCTGCATTGATCTTTTTGTGGGTCGAAAATGAGTTGACGTGGAATCATTATTTCAGCAACCGCGCCAATTTATATAATGTAAAGGATCAACAAACTTACGATGGCACCACCTTCACTTTTGATGCAACGCCCGGTCCAATGGCCCAATCGATGAAGGCCGAGATCCCGGGAATAAAAAATACAGCACGAAGCACATGGGGTAACCAACTGCTTTTTTCTGTGGGAGATAAAAATATTTATGACCAGGGCAATTATGTAGATGCTCCATTCCTTACCATGTTTCAACTGCAGTTTGTCAGGGGTAGTGCGGCAACTGCTTTTGATCAACTGTATTCTCTCGTAGTGAACGAAACGATGGCGAAAAAGTTTTTCGGCACTATTGATGTTCTCGGTAAATCACTCAAGGTAAATAACACACAGGATTACATCATTACCGGCGTGATCAGGGACCTGCCAAAAAATGTTTCGTTTAAATTCGACTGGCTCGCCCCGTTCAAGATTTACGAAAACGACAATAGCTGGCTACAGCACTGGGGTAGCAATGGCGTCATCACTTATGTTGAAACGGTGCCAAATGCGAACGTAGCCGCGATCAATAAAAAACTGCATGGGTATATCCAAACCAAGGAGCCGGAAACGATCGCAAGAATGTCGATCTATCCAATGGATCGCTGGAGACTGTACAACAATTTCGACACAAATGGAAAAGAGAAAGAAGGCCGGCTAAAATTTGTGAATCTGTTCAGCCTGATCGCCTGGATCATTTTAATAATTGCGTGCATCAACTTCATGAATCTTGCTACGGCGCGTTCGGAGAAACGCGCAAGGGAAGTGGGTGTGCGAAAAGTGTTGGGTGCCGCAAAGAGAAAACTTATTGGACAGTTCATTGGTGAAGCCCTGTTCATGTCGTTTCTCGCGACTCTTTTTGCTGTGATCATTATTTACCTCGTATTGCCTGCATTCAATACGCTGGTTGAAAAGCAGCTCACACTTGATATTTTCAATCCCTTGCACTTTGGCGCTTTGCTGCTAATAACCATTCTCTGCGGATTGATCGCAGGCAGTTACCCGGCCTTTTACCTTTCGTCATTCAATCCTGTATTTGTATTAAAAGGATTAAAGCTGAAATCAGGAAGTGCCGGGTTTATTAGAAAAGGCCTGGTAGTTCTGCAGTTTACGATCTCAGTAACGCTTATCATATCCACGATAATTATTTACCAGCAATTGCAGCACGTGAAAGACAGGGATCTCGGGTACAACAGGGAAGGACTTGTATACACTAATCTCACGGGCAACATGAAGCAAAATTTCGGTGTGATCAGGAATGATCTCCTGCGAACCGGGCTGGTCCAGAATGCGACCTTAAGCAATGATTATGTTTTGCAGTTAGGCAGCAACACCGGTGATTTTGAATGGCCGGGCAAAGATCCCAATAAACAGGTGCTGATCACGGTTGAAGGTGTGAGCCCCGAGTATATTTCAACGATGGGCATGCATCTTAATGCAGGAAGGGACTTCTACAGCGATATTAAATCAGACAGTAATAATCTCATCATTAACCAGGCTCTCGCAAAATTACTCGGGAAAAAAAATGTGATTGGCAGCATCATCACGCGCGACGACGGCAACGAAAAATATACGATAGTAGGTGTGATCGATGATTTCGTTTACAATTCCATGTATGCGCCCGCCGCACCGATGATCATGTTTTCAGATACTTCTCACGTAAGCTTTTTAACCGTTCGCCTGAAACAGAACGCAGATACAAAAACGGCCGTTGCACAAGTGGAAGACATAGTAAAAAGAAACAACCCGGGTTACCCGGTTGAATTCAGTTTTGTAGATGAACAATTTGACCAGTTATTCAAAACAGAAACGCTCATCGGAAAACTAGCCGGTGTGTTTGCCGTACTTGCGATTTTAATTTCATGCCTTGGATTGTTCGGGCTGTCGGCGTACATGGCAGAAAAACGAACAAGAGAGATCGGTATTCGCAAAGTGCTTGGCGCATCAGCTACCGGGTTGGCCGGTTTGTTATCGAAAGATTTTATTAAGCTTGTTTTGCTCTCCTGTCTTTTCGCATTTCCGCTCGCCGGTTGGTATATGCACAACTGGCTGCAGGATTACGAATATCGGATTGGGCTCAGTTGGTGGATATTTATTATCGCCGGTTTGTTAGCGACGGTGATCGCATTGGCTACTGTAAGCTTCCAGGCGATCAGGGCAGCAGTGGCAAATCCTGTGAAGAGTTTGAGAACGGAATAATGCGTTTGAAGTTTGCAGTTTGAGGTTTGAAGTTCGATGTAAATCTGCAATCTGCAATCGCCAATCTAAAATCGTAAATCGTAACTCGTAAATCGAAAATCAATGATCCGCAATCACTTTAAAATCGCATGGCGCAATTTGATGAAGTATAAATTTATTTCCTTCATCAATCTTTTTGGTCTCACAGTTGGTCTCACGTGTTGCCTGCTCATCCTCACTTACATTCTCAATGAATTAAGTTATGACAAGTACAACAAGAACGCGGATAACATTTACCGGGTCACACGCACTTTTTATAACGGTAACGGCGAGGCAACGCTTTCGCTCAGCACAGTTTCTCCGCCGTTTGGCTATTACTTGCCGACGGATTTTCCTGAGATCCAAAAGATGACGAGATTGTTGAATAACGGAACAACTCCGCTTCGTTATAAGGACAAACTCATCAACGAGAAGGACGTTTATTTTGCGGATGAAAATCTTTTTGACGTTTTCTCAGTTAACGTATTAAAAGGGAACCCAAAGACTGCACTGGCCGATCCTTTTACGGTAATGCTAACGGAAGAAACAGCAAAAAAATATTTCGGTAACGAAGACCCGATCAATAAAGTATTAAGAGCAAATAACCAGTTTGATGTGAAAGTGACGGGCGTGTACAAAGCATTTCCCTCAAATGCGCACCTGCATCCGAACATGCTTGTCTCTTTTAATACACTAAAAGATTCCACTGTGTATGGAGAAGAAGGGCTGCGCACAAACTGGGGTAACAACTCATTTTTTACGTACCTCCTGCTGCCCGATCATTACAATATTGAAAACATGAAAGCGCGGTTTCCTGCTTTCCTTGATAAACACATGGAAGGACAGTATGGTCCGAATGAACCTTCAAAGTTTACGACACTCGATCTTCAAAAACTCACAGATATACACTTGTACTCACATACCGATTATGAAGCTGAACCGAATGGTGATGTCAAACGCGTGTATGTTTTCGCTGCGATCGCATTATTTATTTTGCTGATTGCGTGCATTAATTACATGAATCTTTCCACCGCCCGTTCTGCATTGCGCGCAAGGGAGATCGGCATTCGAAAAGTGGTTGGCGCGAGAAAGAGGGAGTTGGTCATTCAGTTCCTTACCGAGTCTGTGTTAATAACATGGTCAGCGATCCTCATAGGTTTTGGTTTATTATATTTCGCATTGCCATGGCTTAATAAAGTTTCAGGACAATCTCTTTCCGTATCTATATTAATGAAATGGCAGGTCTTGGTGCCATTGTTC
>DASQJI010000122.1:0-2056 GCA_035631175.1 Parafilimonas sp. | reverse complement strand
GACGGCGTAAACATCGCTTCGCGCCTGCAGGCGGCGGCGGAGGCGGGAGCTATCTATATCTCCGATGTTGTTTTTCATAACGTATCGAATAAGAAAGGGATCAACACACGCTTCGTAAAAGAAGATCATTTGAAAAACGTAAAACAGCCGGTCAAAATTTATGAGGTCGAGTACAAAAAAAATAAGGCGACAAACGGTGCTATCAAAACGATTCCGCCCAAGAGCATCGCGGTGTTGCCTTTTGTAAACATGAGCAACGATCCCGAGCAGGAATATTTCTGCGATGGCATATCGGAAGAGATCATCAATGCACTCGCACAACTAAATAACCTCCGCGTTATAGCGCGCACGTCTGCGTTTTCTTTCAAGGATAAAAATGTGGACGTGCGTGAAATTGGGAAGACGCTTAATGTTTCAACGTTGCTCGAAGGAAGTGTCCGTAAATCGGGAAACAAATTACGCATCACCACGCAGCTCATAAATGTTGCTGACGGTTCTCATTTGTGGGCAAATCGCTATGATCGTGACATGCAGGATATTTTTTCCATCCAGGAAGATATTGCGCAAAATGTGGCAACATCATTGCGCGGGGTTTTGACCAATGAAGAAAAGGAAGCTATCCGGCGCCCTGAAACCACGATTGTGCAGGCCTATGAATACTTTCTGAAGGGCAGACAATTGTTTCACCAACTGGAACTTCGCGAATCAATAAAATATTTTCGAAAGGCTTTGGAACTGGATCCTGAATATGCACTTGCGTATGCGGGCCTTGCGGATGCTCACGCATGGCTATACGAATGGGAGGGTGCAAAAAACACTGACCTCGTAGCCGCCACAACAAATAGTAAAAAAGCGCTTGAGCTTGCTCCGAACTTATCTGAAAGCCACTCTTCACATGGCTTCGCGTTGTCACTGTGCAGCAAATATGATGAGGCAGCGCAGGAATTCACACAAGCGATCCGTCTGAATTCAAATTCGTACGACGCATTTTATTATTACGCCAGGCTCTGCTTTGCGCGCGGCCATATGGAGCAATCGGCCGACCTGTTCCTTAAAGCGTCTGAAGTTCGAAGGGAAGATTTTCAAAGCATCTTGCTGCTCGGGCAGGTTTACCGTGTCCTTAACAGCGATAAAGCAGAGGATGCTTTCATCGAAGGCGTAAAACGATTGAGGAAGTATGTGGAATTAAATCCGGACGATATCCGCGCACTTTCGTTTGGGGCGGGCGCACTGCTCGAAATAGGCAACAGGGATGAGGCCTATCAGTGGATGAACCGTGCGCTTGAACTCGATCCTCGCAATGCAGGTGTGTTGATCAACGGCTCCTGTCTTTTTGCAAAAGCGGGTGACAAAGAGCGAGCGCTTGATGTGCTGGAAAGAGCCGTTGATTTGGGTTATGGAAAAAAAGACTGGATGGAAAACGATCCGGACTACGATAATATCAGGCACGAATCGCGCTTTAAGGAATTGATGGAGAGGATTAGGTAATAAGCGGCCTGTAAACATTTGCATCTCCCTGCAGCGTGACCGGAACATATCCTAAATCCTAAATCCTAAATCCCAAATCTCAAATCTCAAATAAATCAAAAACGAGGAGAGAAAATTATGCCCCATCTTCATTCCAAAATGCGAAATCCAAAACAATGAGTAATGAATCGAACGTGTTGTGCTATTAGAATCGACTTGCGGAAATCCTCTTGCCGAACACATGGCAACCACGTCGCCGTCATGCCCGGCCCGACCGGGCATCTGCTGTAAATAATTTTAAAGGCCAATGAACAAATCCTTCCAGTCGGGCTTCATATCTGAAATCAATTTATTCTTCCAGGATCGATTCCACTTCTTCAACTGTTTTTCTCCTGCAATGGCATCTTCTATTCTGCCGAATGTTTCATAGTAAACAAGCTTGTTGCAATTATATTTTGCGGTAAATGAATTTTGAAAACCTTCATAATATGCTCTGGAATTCGTGCAAAAAGGTCAGAAGTTACACCCATGTACAAAACTTCATGACGCACATTTGTTAAGATGTAGACTGTTCCTCCATATTGCATGA
>DASQJI010000121.1:0-1595 GCA_035631175.1 Parafilimonas sp. | reverse complement strand
AAGTTTATCGCCTCCATGATTTCTTCTTCCGATTTTGTTTGTGTTGACGTTAAAGGAATTTTCCGTTCGAAATAGCCTCCTCTTTCCGGGCTGTAGTAGTCGATGAGCAAAACAAAGTTGTCGGAAATACTGTCTGCTATGTCTTCCTCCGTGATCCTGGCGTTCACAAGATCCTTCCACGCGGTAATGAGCATTCCATACTGGTAGATGCCTGAGGCGTTGATTGTTATTACCGTCTTATGCAAAAATCCTCTGAATATAAAAAGCAGTGCGGGTACCAAAACCAGGATAAGGGAATAGTAGTAGGTGTTCATTTGGTCGCTGCTTCCCTTAGGTGCGTTTACAAGTGTGACTACGACCAGGACCGCGTAAAGGCCACCCATGATGCCGTTGGTTAATGCAGATTCCTTAACGATAACTTCAGACGATTCAGTGAGTTTGGTACCGGGTGCAGGCATGGGCAATCAGCTCTTGCTAAGATAAGCAAACCGCGAACATGTGTTATGTGTTAGACGAAATTTCTGCCGTGAGTCGTGGCCCTGTACTCCGCTATCTTGGGCCGATAAATGCTCGTCGCAGCAACGCCACAATAAGCGTAAATACGGCGGAGCCGATCACCGACCACACTACAGGAAAAGGTTGTCCTTGTATAGATATTGTAAAGATTGGAGGCAAGCCAAACTTGCCGGCTATCCACATACCAATGTATGCGCCAATAAAACCAACAATTATGGATACCAGGCATCCGCCCAGATCATAACCTGCCAATGATTGCCCGATCGCGCCGCAGATAGCTGCGATCAATAGGAGGACTAAAAATCCAATTAGTGTCATGGCTTAAATTTTATTAAAAATAAAGTTTTCTGAACACTCGATGAGCAATATTCGATCAATGTTTCGATAGGAATTTTTAGCTGGCGATTACAGGATCAGTGCTTTCGCATGTCGATTGATCATCTATGCGGTGATGCAATTTTTTTTGCAACCGTCCCCGATGTTCACCAATGCAAGTTGCATGAGCCCGAAAGCTTCCCGGATCGTTTATGTGAACCCAAGGATCCGGCTTTACATGCACCGTCTAAAAAAATGGGTTGCTGATCCGTGTTGAAAAGATGAGAGGCTGCGGGATGCGGAGTGGCAGTGCGAAATGAGTGAAGCACCGTCAGCACGCAGCAGCCCGAACTGCGGCTGATTATGACAATACAGCTGACAGCCCCAAAATCTTTTCGTATATAAAATGAAAACTAAGTTTATGGTCCATAAATAATTTTCGCCTTTCTTTAATAGCCAAAGCAATTTTCGTGAAGACAAGTTTTCGGTATTTTTATAGATGCTTTGCAAAATGTTACGAGCTAATCAAAAATGAAATTCTATTTATTCGTTCTAACAGTTCCCCTGCTTTTTTTGTCCGGAAAGAAAACGAACTTCCCCACTGAAACGACTGGTGATCCCATGCATCTGAATGTTATTTTAATATTGGCAGACGATGTGGGTTACGAGGTGCCAACCGTTGACGGCGGCCAATCGTATCAAACACCAACTTTGGATAAGATGGCTGCGGAAGGCCGAAGATTTACGCAATGCCACAGTTCTCC
>DASQJI010000120.1:0-8310 GCA_035631175.1 Parafilimonas sp. | reverse complement strand
CGTAGTCGCCGATCTTTTTTGTTTCCAGCAATCCGCCTGAAGTAGCCAGATCAGGATGAATCATATCAACTGCGTGCATATCAACCAGCTTAATAAAGTCCTCCTTCAGGTAAATATCTTCGCCGGTAAGCGTGGGCGTTTCGATCGAACTTGTTATCTCTTTTAATTCATTCATGAAGTGCCAGGGAATAAGATCTTCCAGCCAGGCGAGACGATAATGTTCCAACCCTCTTCCCAACCTGATCGCATTGTTCATATCAAAATGCCCGTAATGATCCGAGGCCAGCGGAACTTCAAAACCGATCACATCGCGCACTTTCGCCACATACTTCGCCAGTTCTTCAATTCCTTTATCTGTTATTTGCACAGCGGTGAATGGATGTTCCGTTGAACCATACGTCATTGGGTCCATATTCCACTGCCTGCCGACATCCATGTAGTTTGAGTTCACGATGGTACCGGGAATATTTTTTATCAGTTCTATTCCGAGGTCCATTTTTAAAAACGTGAAGCCTTTTCCTTGAAGCCGGTCTTTTAGTTTCGCGACAAATTTGTCGGGATCATCTTCTTCGGGCGTGTCGGCATACAGGCGAATGGTGTCGCGATATTTTCCGCCGAGCAACTGGTAGCACGGTGTATTATATGCTTTGCCTGTCAGGTCCCATAAAGCCATTTCTACCGCACACACGCCGCCTCCCTGCCTGCCATGAAATCCAAATTGCTTTATGCGTTTGAAGATCTGCTCTACGCTGCATGGATTCATTCCCATGATCCTGCTTTTCAAAAACAGTGCATAACGCCAGTCTGCACCATCACGTACTTCACCATATCCAGAGATGCCCTGGTTAGTGTCGAGCCGTATGATCGTGCAGCGCCCTGTTGTATTCATCACAGTAGCATAACGCATATCGGTTATCTTTAGATCGGAGGGCGCAGAATTTCTGTTCACGCGCGACGTACAATGAGCAAGTGTTTCTTCCAACGGTGCAAAAAGAAATCCGCCTAGGGCAAGCCCGCCAAGGGTTGTCTTTTTTAAAAAATCTCTTCTATTGTTTTCCTGATTTGAAATTTTACCACTTGAATCAACCGAGGTTTCATGCAAACCCATCTTTGATAAAAACTTTTCAGACGGCGTCATCGTTGTAATGATTTTTGAAGTTATAATCGAGGTTCTTTAACTCCCTTTCGGGCAGTGGTTTCACCACGTTCTGTCCTTTAAGAAATTATCCAATTCCTCCTTCGTCATTTTTAATTGCGAGGGATTCTCGTTAATCCAGTTCAAGAAATCTTTTTTTATTTCATCTGTCCATTCCGTGTCGATCTGCCCCGGTGTGTACTTGCCTTCGCGCAGGCGCTGATGACCGAACGCGTCCCTCAGTTGTATGAACTCCGCAGTCATCACAACTTCCTCTGCAAATTGTGCGGGAATAAAAACGACGCCGCCTTTTTTTGCGAGTACAACATCTCCGGGTAAGACAGTCGCCCTGCCAACACGGATCGGAACATTGATCCCTGTCAGCATCATTTGTTGTATGTATGACGGATCGTAACCTTTCACCCACGCGTTGAACCCTTTTATTTCTTGCAGCCCTTCAATGTCACGCACTGATCCGTAAAAAATAACGCCGCGTTTTGAATGAGCATAAATAGAATTTCCGAGATTGTCGCCGATGAGCGTACCATCAACGATCTTTCCATAGCTATCGGCGACGTAAATGTCACCATCTTTCAATACATCTATCGGCCACGAATTTGTATTACCAATTCTGCCCTCCGATTTTCCTTTGTCTCTTATTAATTTATCTACATCCGGCCGAAGCGGCATGTATTGCGCAGTTACAACGCGACCAGTCATTACGCTGTCGGGATTCAATACCATCCACTCTCCCTCATACTGATTTTGATACCCTTTATTTCTTAGTATTCCCCACGCTTCTTCAAGCGCAACGTCTTTTAACCTGTCCAGAATTTTATCGGAAACTCTTGGTCGCCCGTCGGGAAAACGTTCTCCCTGCCAATCAGGAGTCAGCGCTTTTATTTGTTCAGCCGGTGGCGTTACCTGCTGCGCAGATGCATAACCGATGCTGATCAAAAGAAGAAAGACGAGCGGAAGTTTTTGTATCATTGTTGGTTATTTGGAGTAATGACAAACTATTGAAGTGGATATTATAAAGATAAAATTCAATTGCAGAAATCAACAGGACGCTTTGGCAAAGATTTTTTTTCTTGTGATAATGCTTAAAGGCGGCCATTTCATTTCACTACTCTCATGTCTTGCCTTTGATGGCAACGAGATACTTCACTATCTCTTTCGCTGAAGAATCAGAAACAGGTGCGCCAAAATTCTTTTGCATTTTAGTTACAATCGCTGTCCATGTTTTCTCGGGAAACGCCGGTTGCATTTGTACATAGCGCGCTGAATGGCAGCTTGTACAGTTCGTCTTAAAAACATCATATCCCGGTGCGTTCGGCAATTCGGTTATGATCGCATTCAGATCTGTGGTTTCGGCCCCGCCCGGAGCACCTTGTATTCCATTATTGTTGCAAGCGATCGCAACGATCATTACGCTTATAACGTAAAACAAGAAATGCGGTCTAATATGCCTCCTAAAATATTTCATAAGTTACTCTGCCTTGATCATTAAGGTTTCAATTTCATTGCGCATATAACCACTGCGATTCCACTGGTGAACAGGTTGCGTTTCTCCTTTCTTATTCGTTGCTTTTACCTGCAAATAATAAATTTGTTTTGCGGCCGGCGTAAAGTTGTAATGCCAGTGTCGCCATGAATATTTACCAAGATCCTCACTGAGTGTTGCTTGCAACCATGTCTTTCCGCTGTCTGTGGAAACTTCCACTTTAGAGATCCCATCGCCTCCATCGAAAGCTACTCCTTGTATGTCGGTAGCTTTGCGAAGTGGAATTATATTGCCGGGCTCCGGCGACACGAATAATGAGCGAACATCCATTTTGTTGATCGGCTCCATATTTGTCCCAAGCGAATCCGGACGTTCATTACCGTTAGCGGCGTTCTTTGGAACCAGGTATGCTTTCTGCATCCAGAAACCTTTCATCGTATCTGCGAGAACATTGATATCGCTCAACATGCCGACCCAGTAAGTTGCATACCAACCGGGAACTACAAGCTTCAACGGAAAGCCGTTTAGCAAGGGCAACGGCATTCCATTCATCTCGTACGCGATCATCACTTCGCCGTCAGTGGCATGATCATATTGAAGTGACTTTACAAAATCCGGTGTTTCCTTCATAGGCGGAACATCGAGGCCGTTAAAGCTAACCTCTTTCGATCCGTTCTTAGCTTCTGCCATCGCGAGTATGTCTTTTAATTTTACGCCGGTCCATTTAGCGTTGCCCATTGCGCCATTTTTCCATTGTCCGCCTGCAACACGCGGATCGAAAAAACTTCTTGAATTGCCTGCGCATTGACAAACAGCTGCGATCGTGTACGGAGTAAACTTTGTTTTCAGATCCTGCATCGAAAGGGCAAGTTCATGCGTAACATTCCCGGCTACTCTCAGGCGAAACGTGTCAACGTCCACCTTCGCCGGTAAACCGGACAGATGCCAACGAACAAAGAATACTTTATTCGGCGTATAATCTTTTAAAAAATATTTTAGCGGCGTTTCGAGATTCGGCGGCCGGTCGGTCAGTAGCAAAATTGAATCTTTTTCTTCCGGTTTCACCCATTCGTCTTTAGCAACAGCGCTCGCTGCAGTACCCGGAGACTTTTCTTTTTGATTACATGAAAAAGTAATCACGCATACTAGAAGAAGAAGAAGAAATAAAATTTTTCTCATTCCGAGAATTTGTATGAAAAGCCTTCGCATAAAGATATTCAAGTTAACCTGCGTTTCGGCAAGTGAAGGAAAACTTTTTGCGATAACTTGCGTGAACGTCTTTCATCAAAAACATTCTTATGCATTCCCGTCGGCATTTTTTAAAGAACATTTCGGCAGCCGCACTTGCCGTTCCTTTTTCTACAGAATTAATTTCTGCAGCAGCATGCAATTCGGAGGATACGCCGGTGTTACGCGTAGCGATTATGGGTCTTGGCAGCTATGGAACGCGTGTAGCGGACGCAATGCACGATTGCAAGGCTGCAAAATTAGTTGGCGTGATCAGTGGCCACCCGGAAAAGATCACGGCATGGCAAAGTAAATATGGTATACCGGCTAAGAACTGTTACAACTACGAAAATTTCGATAACATAAAAAACAACCCGGATATCGATGCGGTGTATGTCATCACACCAAATGGTTTGCACCATGACGAGGTGATCCGTGTTGCACAGGCCGGGAAACATGCCATATGTGAGAAACCCATGGCGATAAACGCGAAGCAGGGCCAAGAAATGGTTGACGCCTGCAAAAAAGCGAACGTGAAATTGCTTGTTGGCTACCGCATGCATTTCGAACCAAAAACGCTTGAAGTGATACGCATGCGAATGAATGGTGAATTCGGTAAAATTTTATTCTTCCAGGGATTGAGTGGT
The DNA here is from genome assembly GCA_035631175.1 of Parafilimonas sp. GTDB lineage: Bacteria > Bacteroidota > Bacteroidia > Chitinophagales > Chitinophagaceae > Parafilimonas. Next base: position 3,797 of record DASQJI010000120.1, on the reverse strand, counting down.
TTTACGATCGGTGATCCAACTCAATGGCGGTTGAACAAAGAGCTTTCCGGTGGTGGGTCAATGATGGACATCGGAATTTATTCCATCAACGGTTCACGATACATGATAGGTGAAGATCCTGTTTGGGTTACTGCACAGGAAACAAAGAACGACCCCGTAAAATTTAAAGATGGCGTTGATGAGACCATCCAGTTCCAGCTCGGTTTTCCGGGCGGTGCGGTTGCGTCATGCTTATCAACTTACTCTATGAACAACCTGGACCGGTTCTTTGTTAACGGTACGCAAGGCTTCGCCGAGATGATGCCGTCAACGGGATATGGACCGATCATGGGCAAAACGCATAAAGGTGAATTGACGCAGCCTATTGTCACACATCAAACAGTACAAATGGATGAAATGTCAGCGATCATCTTCCAGGGCAAAAAGCCTGTTGTGCCGGTTGATGGTGAAGAAGGGGTGAAAGACCTCAAGATCATCGATGCCATCTACGAGGCATGCAAAACCGGCAAGAAGGTCGAGTTGAAATTATAATTTGCTCGTTTGCGCTGATAATTTGTTTGTGACCTGTGTAGGTGCATTTAATAATGCGGCTGAAGCCGCGCATAGCTCTTCCCTTAATAGCAGTCAGCTAAAGCTGACTGCAATAGACTTCTTTTTCCGGGGACCTTTATTTATTGTAGTTGACTTCAGCCAACTGATGAAGAACTTTATTTTTGAACCGGCTTTAGCCGCATTCTAGAATTTGTTGAAAACCAAATTTCCGGACCTTGCAAACGATTTCTTGCAAAATTTACTGTGCAGGAATATGAAACTTAGACACCCACTCCGGGTTAATATTTTCAGGGTGCTTTAGATCAACACCAGGATGCTCATCAAGATCAAGCACCAGCAAATACACATTGTTCGCGTCGCCCTGCAATTTTGTTTTTTGCCACAAATAAGTATTGGAAAATTTGCCCGCAAGTTCCTCTGCAGGCACCGGCCGTGAAGACACAACTCCGTTTCTGTTCATCCGGTATGTTCCTTTGTTGGCGTGTGTAATAAAGACTGGTTGTCCTAATGCATCTTTGGAAAATTCCACTGTTCCATCAATTTGCGTCCATGCTTCGTTCTCGATGTTATATGTATTTGCCTGTACGTACAACATGAACTGGTATGTGCCGTCTTCTTTGAATTTGAATTTAACGATCATGCCGCCACCGCTCTTGTATGTATTGTAGTAAGCGCCGGGAGTTGTATTTACATAACCCATCGTTGATACGGTTGTAATGCTCCAATACGTTGAATCATCAGTCAAAAGCTCTTGTGGGACTTCTGAACCTGAACTGTGTTTTGCAGTTGTCGCGTTTACGTTGAGGTGGATGACCTGTGAAGCGGTCATTGCAATGCCCAGAAAAAAAGATAGTGTTTTCATACATTAAGATTTTGAAATGATTTGTGATCCTTTTGCAGAGCAAATTTGTGTGGCCGTTACAGGCTTGAAAAGTGGTTTTGAAATGAATTGAGATTTGCGCGGGATGAATTGAAGTAAGACATCGGAAAAAAATTGTCGGATGCTCATTCTACAAATACGCATTGAGTCATTGCTGCCTGTGATTTAAAAGGAAAAGTTGATTATATTTAGGATACGCGAAAGCCATATGAAAATTTGCTGCCCTTTATTCGCAATTATTTTTTTAGTCTTGTTATCTGAATTTTATCCTGCACAAGCGCAGCAGGTTACCTGCAATCGCGTTTCATCGCCGGAAGGTTCTTATTATGGACTTATCCTTGACCTCACGCAGGATCGAGAGGGATACATGTGGTTTGCCCTTGGGGGCGGTGGGTTGCGCCGCTACAACGGTTATCATTTCATTACTTACCTGCATGATCCGGCTAATCCGGCTTCATTAGCGGCTAATACCCTTCGTTCGGTTTGTGCAGACCACAATGGTATAATTTGGGTAGGCACAGAGGACTCGGGTCTTGACCGGTTTGATCCGGAAGGAGGCATCTTCACTCATTTTCGGCATGACACGCACAGCCCGGAAAGCCTGAGCGACGACAGAATTACCACAATTATCGAAGACCACTCCGGCACGATTTGGATAGGTACGAAGAATGGTTTGAACCGATTGGATGAAAAGACGCGAACCTTCACTCATTATTATTTTCAGCGAAATGATTCTACAACGCTCGGAAATAATTTTATCCAGGTACTATATGAAGACCACCGGAATACGTTGTGGGTTGGCAACCGCAGCTCGAATGATGATCAACAGGGGAAAGGAGGGTTAAATCGTTTTGATCAACGGACAGGCAAATTTAAAAGGTACCAGCATGATCCCAAAAATCCCCATAGCCTTATTGACAATCGCGTGTGTTCGATCTTTGAAGACAGTAAAGGAAATTTTTGGGTAAGCACTGCGGGCGATGGACTGCATCGGATGGACCGGGAGAAAGGAACATTTGAAGTGCTGCGCTATGACCCCTCAGATGCTTCAAAGTTAAGTGCACCACCCAGAATAAAGGGAGTTGACGAGGACCTTCATCTTTTTTTCATCTGTGAAGACGGCACAGGGGTTATTTGGATCTTTATGTCAGGAGGATGGATCACCAGGTATGATCCGGAAACAAAAAAGGTAACGCACTACAACTCGATCAATGACGACGTCCAGGCTATGCAATCAGTTTCCGGCGGCTTTAAGTCGCATGAGGGCGTTCTTTGGATCACAACGTGGTCGGGCGCTATTTTCACGCTAGATCCTTTTCGTAACGATATCCACCATTTTGCTACAGGCAGCATAGTCCACGCTATTCATGAGGATTTGTCGGGCACCTTATGGATAGGGACTTTTTACGAAGGGATTATCCGGATTGACCGAGGTACAGGAAGAATAAAAAGATATTTAAACAAACATGATCCTGGTAAAATTTGGGACTCCTGGGTAACCGCTTTCCACGAAGGCAAAGACGATACGCTTTGGATCGGGCACGGAAATGGCCTGTATCTTTTTGATACAAAGCAGGAAAGATTTAAGCATTATAAAAATGACCCCCAAAATGAAAACAGTTTGTCAAAGGGCATTGTTGCAGCTATTATCGAAGATAAGCCAGGGTCGTTATGGCTTGCAACTGGTGGAGGATTAGACCTGCTCGATATTAAGACCGGGGTATTCAGGCATTTCCGTAATAATTCGACGGATGGTGACAGCCTGTCCAATAACGGATTTACCTCCCTGCTTAAGGATCATTCAGGAAAGTTGTGGCTGGGTACTGGCAACGGGAGGTTGCACCGGTTTGATCCACGCTCTGGAAAGTTTACCCATTTCGCTTGCGGCACAGACATAGGCAATATAGTAGAAGACCATGAAAACATTATCTGGGTCGGAACATCAACCGGGCTGTATAGAAGTAATTCGACGCTTGACTCTTTCGCACGATTTGTAGATCCTGGAACCGGATTGACGGCATCAACAATCATAGCAGGAATTCTCGAGGACGATCAAAGAAATCTTTGGGTCAGCTCATCGGCGGGCATTTTTCGGTTTAATGAGATGCGAACTGAAATCCGGGTTTACAATAGCAACCAGGGCGTGCACTCGTCGGATCTTGCATATTATCTTATGCGCGGGGAAAAGTGTAGACACGGGGAATTATTCTTTGGTGACAGGACCGGATACTATGCTTTTTTTCCGGGTCAGTTTAAAAACAATACAATTCCGCCACAAGTTGTGATCAACGAGTTTAGACTGGCAGATCGGCTTGTAAAGCCTGGCAACGGCGGCCCTTTGGTCTTACCGATAGCGCGAACAAAA
>DASQJI010000119.1:0-2800 GCA_035631175.1 Parafilimonas sp. | reverse complement strand
CTCATAAACCTCCGGTTTACAGCAACTACTTACTTACGAATGAGATCCAGCAACTTCTTATCCAGTTTATGTCCATGCCAATCTTCGTAAGCAACATCAGTTCTGCCTGAATCAAGAATTCCGAAATCACCAATAAAATTCCACAATGCGAGGCCGATCTTATTTGAAAATAAAATGTCGGTAACATCTGTGAACCACGCGATGAACACATCATGCGGCGTGCGCTTCCAACATCCGCCCTCGCCGCAGTGTACGCCTACGCCCTGGTTCGCAACATCGATCCACGGTTTATAAAAATCTTCAAGCATCTGCCTGCTCATATATTTATCGCCCACCTGTCCGGGCCATTTCGGCTCAGGCAGGTTTGTAGTGTCTTTGTTCGCCCAGGGCGCTTTATAATGTGAGATCTGTCCCGGGTAATAAGCCCTGCAACTTTGTGCAATGTCAAGATCAATTAGTTCCGGGGTGACAACGCTTCCCGTTCTATTTCCGTCTGCGATCACCAACCTGTCGGGTGTTTCTTTCCTAATAGCATCTCTGGCTCCCTTTGCCACTTTACGGTAAATATCGCCCGGTACCGGCCCACTTTTAGAATGTTGATCGTTCATGTCATCGCGCATCGCCGGTTCGTTCACGAGGTCAAAGCTTACATATTTGTTGGAAACATTCTTATAGCGCTTTGCCCACATGTTCCAATGAAAATAAAACGCCTGTTGTGCAGCATCATCCTTCCATAAATTGAATGGTTCATAAAAGCCTGCATTCACGCAATAACCCGGAGCACGATGCAGATTTATGCTCGTATGCAGATCATGCTTATGCGCCAGTTGCACAAGGTTGTCGATAGCATCAACTGCCACTTCGTTTATTTTATAAACATCGTTAGGGCTGATATTTTTTGTTCGATCAATATTCAAATAGCAGGGATACGCAATGGGAATACGCACAAAGTCAAAACCCCAGTCGCGCATCCATTTGAAATGTTCTTCTTCTGTCTGGTGCCGATTGTTTGCCGGATCAGGAGAGAAAAAATCGAGCAGATTAAACCCGCGCCATTGTGGTAAGGGATTTGTTTTACCTGGTTTGAAAGAAAACGATGAGCCGGCCGCAACTGAAGCGGCCATGATAGCTGTGTTTTTTACAAAGCTCCTTCGTTGCATAAGAATTTTTTTTTCAAAGTGATAAAGAAGCGGGTTAATAGCCTCTCACATCAATTATTTTATTATCTGCGGTTAGATACACAGCCAGGTAATGAGTTTCATTTCTGAAACTTACCTGGTAGTAGTTTATTTTTTCAACTGCCACTCCATAGCGCTCGAAATGCTCCGGCATTTTGTCTGATGCAGTAAAGCTAAAGTTGAAGTTGGCGGAAGAAAAAATCACTTTAGTAATGGGATTGATCCTATTAATGAAATTATCTGTGACGAAGGACCTGTCGTAGTTGCCGGTTCCCAGGCTCTTCAGAAAGATCCGCATATTTTCATTGAAGCTTGTATCAGCATTTTGTTGTGTTTTAATCTGATCGATACCTTGTAAGCCCTTAATGAAAAAACCGGCAATGCTATACCCGATCCAGTCTACATTTGTGGGGTTGAGATTTGTGAGAACAACCACATTAAGCCCTTTTTCGGGAAATCTCGAGAGGGTGGCTGTATACCCATTTATGAAAGATCCGCCGTGCCCAACTTCTAAAGTACCGCGGTGGTCGCTGATCGCCCATCCGAGACCATAGTTTATTCCAAGAAGTCCCATTGCTTCAAGACCATTATTCAATCTAGATGGAGTCCACATTTGCTGCAAAGTCTGCTTATCTAAAATTTTACCTTCATCCAGTGCAATGCTCCATTTTGCCAGGTCGGTTGCAGTGGTGATTATGCCCATGTCACCCATGGTTGAGAAAAAGTTGCTTACATAAATTCCATTGATCAATTTGTTGTTGTCATCTTCATCCAGCAAATATCCATGCGCACGGTTGGGAATGATCTCAGTTACACTTGTGTATCTGGTTTCTTTCATGTTTAACGGATCGAATATTCTTTCTTTCATAAACTCAGCCAATGGCTTGCCTGATAGTTTATGGATGATGAATCCTAACAATACAAAGTTTGAATTACTATAAGCCCATCGGTCGCCCGGCTGAAAATTGAGCGGCAAATTAGTTGCCATGCGGATGAATTGCGCTTCTGTGATCTCCTGTTTTCTGTCTTTTTCAATGAAAGGATAACCAGGAAAGTCATGTGCGTAGTCTTTGATGCCGGAAGTATGACTCAAAAGATTTCTTATTCTGATTTCTTTCCAGCTGTCAGGGATCGAATCGAGGTATTTATTGATCGGATCGTCAATAGAAAGTTTTCCATCTTTTTGCAATAACATGATAGCAGTCGCCGTAAAAGTTTTTCCTATTGAGCCAATCGAAAACAAAGAATGAGTTGAGACCGGTGCGTTTAATTCTACATTGGCAAGGCCGTAGGCGCCGCTATCGATTATTTTTTCATTGCTTACAACTGCGTATGTAAGGCCGGGAATTTGCTCAGCCTTCATTTCGGCTTGTATGTAAGTATTGATTTGTTTTTTTATCGCCGGAGTTAGCCTCGCTTCCTGGGCGACAGAGGAACAGAAATGAACGAGAAAAAATAAAAGGACAACTTCAGATTTAATCTCCATCATCACCTGAATTTAGTTGTAATAAAGTTAAGGAATCAGTTGAGGTGAACGTCGCCTGCCTGATTAATTAGCGGACGGTAATTCCTTTAATCCTTATTTCTCGCCGCTTACCGACAGCAGCGGGCGTTCTTTGACT
>DASQJI010000118.1:0-4717 GCA_035631175.1 Parafilimonas sp. | reverse complement strand
AGCGAGCGAATAATTATCATACAACAAGGCAGAACTGTCCTTCGCCTTTTCATCAACGTCTTTTGCTTTGAAAAGATAAAACAAGGCGTGTTTGTAATCCTGGTCTTCCACATACACGCCGGCAATATTGTAATAAGCAACAGAAATATTGTCCAGGTCTTTCAGTTCTTCTTTCAATTTCATGTATTCGAGATAATATTCGAGCGCTTTCGCGTTATCGCCGATATGAAAATAAACGTTACCTAAAGCGTCTAAACAAATCGCTTCGCCTTTGGGACTATTAATGTCTTTTGCAAGCTGCAGGCCATCCAGTGCATATTTCAATGCGGAATCAGCCGAAGAGGACAGGTAAGCATAACTGAGGTTTTCAAAAACATTGACACGGTTTATGTCTTCGGCAGTTTTGAGTAAATTTTTGAGGCTGTCGATCTCATGGTTTTGGGCGTGCGCGATGATGGTCGAACAGATCAGCGCAAGAAGTAACCAGGATCTTAGTTTCATTTATTTAATGCGTGCGTTTTTCATTAGCACGGCAATAATAATTATTTCCTGCGTCAATATTAATTGTGAATTTGCAAATCTTCCTTGACGCATAAGGAACACGTATCAAACAGGCAAAAGGATTTTGAATTCGCTTCCCGCTTGCGGTGCAGCTTCGAACTTCGCTGTTGCTTCGTCGGATAAACCGGCTGTTAGGCCGGCACTTTCCTTTGTCTGCACTTTTCCACCGGATCGTGCGGATATTTCTCCACCGTGTGCTTTAATAATATCATAGCTCAAACTTAACCCCAAACCTGTTCCTTCGCCGGTGGGTTTGGTAGTAAAAAATGGCTGGAATATTTTGTCGACAATGTTTGAAGGAATGCCGGCGCCGTTGTCTTTTACGCTTATTTCAATTTTTTCATCCAGTTTTTTTGTGACAAGGGTGACGGTTGGGACGTAAGGGGCGCTATTAGCGTCGAGCTCTGGGCCCCGAGCTGCGAGCTTTTGGCTTAGGGCGTAAAATGCATTGTTGTATAAATTCAATAACACTCTTCCCATATCCTGCGGAACGACCTTGATCTCTCCAATGCTGCCATCAAAATTTGTTTCCAGTTGGGCATTGAAATGTTTATCTTTTGCACGCATGCCGTGATAGCTCAATCGCAAATATTCATCACACAATGCATTAATGTCTGTTGGCTCTTTTTGTCCCGTGCTTGTGCGCGTGTGTTGTAGCATTCCTTTCACGATCGCATCGGCGCGTTTGCCGTGGTGAAGAATTTTAGCTTCATTATCTTTTAGATCATCTGCAATTTCGGTTGCCAGTTGCAGGTTGCCGGTTGCCAGTTGTGCTCTCAATTCATCAACTAGCTCTCCATTCACTTCTGAAAAATTATTCACGAAGTTCAAAGGATTTTGTATTTCATGCGCAATGCCTGCGGTGAGCTCGCCAAGCGAAGCCATTTTCTCTGATTGAATGAGTTGGTCCTGGGTGGCTTTAAGATCGGTTAGCGTTTGTTCCACTTTTGTTTTTTGAAGATCTATTTCGTGCTTTTGTTTTTGAAGAAGCGCATATGCCTTTTTTCTTTGTTTGCCATTTTTAAAAATAATAACGGCGATCGCGAGGCTGGACAGGAGGGCACCAATCAGGGAAAAAATAATAATAGTATTGATACGTTTTTCTTGCTGCTCCACCAGTTGCTGCCTATTCATATCCTCATTAAATGAAAGAAGTTGAACCTGTCTTATCCTATCGGAATTATATACAGTATCCTTTAATGCGCTTGCATACTTTTGATAGATATACGCACTGTCTATTTTTGATTGAGAGTCAAAGAGTATAGTTAATAAGTTTAACGCCTCGATTTTTTCATTCGATAAACCAGTACCATTGGCAATATCCAGTGCATTTTTAGCATAAAAAATAGCCGAATCAGGAGCGTTCTTTTTTTGAAACACATTTGCTATTCCAATATTACAATCAGCAATATCTTTCTTAAAAGCATTTTTTTCAGAAGAAACTCCAACTTGAAGTGCTTCTTTATAATACTTTAAAGCGCTGTCCAAATTCCCTTTTTGGAAATAAGCACTCCCCATCTGGTAAATATCAAATCCAATCTGTCTTTTATGTTGTTGATTGTATCCGTATACTTTTTTTGCATAATAAAACGCTGAATCGGTTTGATGCAGACCAAGGAAGCACTGGGCGAAGTGTTCATTACAATCGGCTATTAACTCGGAGTCCTTTGAACTCATATAGCTAAGCGCTTTTCTATGATACATGATGCCTTTATTAAATTCCTGTATATACATATAAACTGAGCCTAAAGTAAAATACGCGCTTGAAAGATAATCGCTGTTGTTTTCGTCTTCGGCAATTTTAACTGCACGGTATGCGCAGGATACCGCATCAGAATCTGAACGAGCAATTGCTAAAGGAAATGGCTTTAAAGTCAATGCCTGGAATTCTCCATCTGTAAAATGTAACCGTTTCGATAACAGCAACGCCTGGTTGTGATAGTAAATGGCAGAATCAGGTTTGTTCCAGGTGTACTTGTTTCCCAACTGAAGATACAGCCGCACTGTATTCGTATCCTGAGCCCCTCCATTTAAAAGTAACATTTTTAAACTGTCAATAACATGATAATCCTGAGGACAAGATTGCATGGCAACAAATAATAATGACAGTAAAAAGAGTAGGTTTTTCATTTAGAATTACGTCTAAGAAGTTATGTAAGTTCAGAATGCCGGATATACAAACTACATCAAAGGCAGCTGAAGGATAAATTCTGCTCCTTCACCTTCCTTCGTTTCCACTTTTATCTCACCCCCATGCGCTTTTATAATATCATAGCTCAAACTCAAACCTAATCCGGTTCCTTGGCCTGTTGGTTTTGTGGTGAAAAATGGCTGAAAGATCTTATCAACGATGGTTTGCGGAATGCCCGGGCCGTTGTCTGAGACGCGTATTTCGATTTGATCACTTAGCTTTCTTGTGACGACGGCGACGGTGGGGACATAAGGCGCGGAAGTAGCTGCGAGCTGTGAGCTTGGATCTACGAGCTTCTCGCTTACCGCATCCGCCGTTGCCGACACTTTAGCGCACACGGCATAAAATGCATTGTTGATAAGATTGAACATCACTCTTCCGATATCCTGCGGCACTACATTTATTTTCCCAATGCTATTATCAAAATCTGTTTGCAGCGTTGCATTGAACGAATTATCCCTTGCGCGCATGCCGTGATAAGAGAGCCGTAAATATTCATCGGCCAGTGCATTGATGTCAGTCGGTTCTTTTTTCGCTGTGTTTGCTCGTGAATGTTGCAACATGCCTTTTACGATCGCATCTGCACGTTTCCCGTGATGAATTATTTTTTCGGTATTTTGTTTTATATCGCTCAACAATGCGGTTTCCAGTTCTTCATCTCTTTCACCATTCAACTTTGACCTTTCACCCTCAACGTCCTCTATCAACTCTCTGTTTACTTCAGAAAAATTATTCACGAAGTTTAACGGGTTTTGTATCTCATGTGCTATGCCAGCAGTGAGTTCACCCAGCGAAGCCATCTTTTCGGATTGAATTAATTGTGCTTGTGTCGTCCTGAGGTCCTCAAGTGTGTGTTCAACCTTTTCCTTTTGAATATCTATTTCATGTTTTTGTTTTTGAAGTACTGTGTATGACTTTTGTTTATATATATTTTTACGCCAAAGACCAATTGCGACGACCAATACTATAGTCAATCCGCTTAAAAGAATGATAATGTTCTGTCGATTTCTATTGGCTGATTGTTCCTGTTCTATTTTTTGCTGTAATTCCTGTTGATGCGTTTGCTCATTAAAATAGAGATTTTGTTTTGCCTGGTTGAATAAACTATCTTTTGCCACCATCATAATTTGCATGTACCTGAGGGCGCTGTCTGTAACTCGACTGGTTGTATAAATATCCGTAAGTATTTTCGCGGCTTTAACGATCTTGGAAGGAAAAGAGCCATCATGTACGACATCGATGGCGCGGCGGGCAAAGTAAACCGCGGAATCAACGAGGTTTAGTTTCTTAAATATACCGGCTATACCGATATAGCCATCTAACAAATCCAGTTTTTCAATCGAAATATTAATGCCCCTTCGATAGAAATCCAAAGCTGACGCATATTCCTTTTTTTGAAAATAAATTTCTCCCAGGTAAAAATAGGGAATAGACCAATGATGTTCAGATTTAAGGTCGAGACCATAGCACATATTTATATAATAAAGTGCGGAATCAACCTGATTTAAATGAAAATATGCTTCACCTAAAAAGCCCGAAAAGAGTTTTTGGTTCTGTAGAAAAATTGCATGATTTAATTTGAGTTTATTGTAATAGTATAGGGCTCTTTCATAATCGTCAGAATAATAGTAAACGGATCCGATGTCGACATAGGCCCAAACGATGTTTGTAGAATCTCCCGATTTTTCGGAAAGCTCCAACTGTTTCAAACTCGCCTCCAAAGCTTTTGGATAATTGCCTTTGCCTGAAAATGCCTCAACCGCTACGCCATTAGCGTTGATTTCTCCGGTGGTAAAATTTAATTTTTGTGCTAATCTTAAAGCTTCCTGCGCATATAAAATACCACTATCCGGGTATGACCATTGATAAATGGCGCCTAAGTTTATTAATACCCATACCTTATTGGTGTCTTCTTTTGCTGAAACCAATTCACGCCGTAAACTATCAGCAGAACTTTCCTGCTGT
>DASQJI010000117.1:0-1578 GCA_035631175.1 Parafilimonas sp. | reverse complement strand
TAAAGAAAAGGTGCGTGTAATAATGCCCGATACCGGGTCGGGCTATGGAGGGAAGCACAAGGGTGACGCCGCGATTGAGGCTGCACGCCTTGCACAGGAAGCAAAGAAGCCGGTTAAAATTGTGTGGTCAAGAGAAGAAGAATTTGTGTGGGCATATTTCAGGCCGGGTGGCGTGATTGAAGTGAGCGCCGGCGTTAATAGAGATGGCACCATCACCGGCTGGAAGTTTAATAACTACAACTCCGGCGGCGCAGGGCTCGAGACGCAATATAAAGTCAGTAACCAGCAAATAGCACATCTTCCTTCCGACACACCATTAAGACAAGGTTCATACCGCGGACTCGCTGCAACCGCAAACGTATTTGCGCGGGAATGTTCGATGACCGATTTGGCAAGACTGATCAACATGGACCAACTTGCATTCCGGTTAAAAGATTTAGAAGACGATCGTTTTATCGCAGTTCTCCAGGCAGCTGCCAAAGCCTTTAACTGGAATGGCTCCAAACCCGCCGGTCATGGTTATGGCATAGCAGGAGCTTTTGAAAAAGGTGGTTATGTGGGCTGTTGCGCCGAAGTAATGATAAGTACCGATAAAGAAGTAAAGATCGTTCGTATAACACAGGCATTTGATTGTGGCGCCATCGTTAATCCGCATCATTTGGAAACCCAGGCGATGGGTTCTATTATCCAGGGCCTTGGCGGCGCTTTATTCGAAGCGGTGAAGTTTGCAGATGGTAAAATTCTTAATCACCGGCTTTCTGCCTACAGGGTTCCGCGCTTTAGTGATGTACCAAAAATTGAAATCGTTTTAATTGATCGGAAAGACATGCCATCTTCCGGTGCAGGTGAAGCATGTATTGTTGGTGTTGCGCCTGCGATCCGCAATGCGATCGTGGATGCCACGGGCATAGGCCTGAGTACTTTGCCTATGTTGCCTAACGGAGTGCTGGTTTGAGCAATGTGAATTGTGAATGGTGAATGGTCAATTCAAGATTTTCAAAAAACACTCAATGTTCAACGGATCAATAATCAGTGTTCAATTTTAGTAACCCTCGTTTTACGTAAAAACATTATTACGTAGAAATATCGCATCGGGCGCTGCGAGCAAATGATAAGGTTAATAAGGTTGGTTCAAAAAATCGTTGGATCTTCTACTAAGGTTAATAAGGTTGCCCAAAAATTGTTGAATCCTTTTACCAAAGTTTGAAGCTGTTCCTGTTTACAAACTTGTTGCATGTTTCGACAAGATTTGAAGCGATCTGCGTTAAAACTTTATTCTATTTGGCCTTTAAACCTTAGTTGAAAATACCGGCGTGGCTTCAGCAACCTTATTCACCTTATCTGAGAGAGGTCGGAACAAATATGCAGGTTTTGATTCAGTTATTTTTAGTGCACCTGTTAATAAAATCTATTTCTCGCAAATATCGCATTGTCCTATGTAGCGAGTTCCTGAAAGAGACGACGCTTGACGTTCTCGGCGCAGGTGCAGTAATTGCAAATAAAATTAACGTGCTGCTTTTTTTGCTGCCTTCTTTGTAGTCTTCTTAGGAGCGGCTTTTTTAGGAGCAGGTTTCCTCA
>DASQJI010000116.1:0-3327 GCA_035631175.1 Parafilimonas sp. | reverse complement strand
CAGTGCATTGATGTCAGTCGGTTCTTTTTTCGCCGTGTTTGCTCTTGAATGTTGCAGCATGCCCTTAACAATCGCATCGGCCCGCCTGCCATGATGAAGGATTTTGTTTTCATTCTCTTTCAGGCCATCTGCAATTTCGGTTGCCAATTGCAGGTTGCCGGCTGCTAATTGCAATTTCAATTCATCAACCAGCTCCCCGTTTACTTCCGAAAAATTATTGACGAAATTCAAAGGGTTTTGTATTTCATGTGCAATGCCAGCAGTTAGTTCACCAAGCGAAGCCATTTTTTCTGATTGAATGAGTTGAGCCTGCGTTGTTCTCAATTCATGGTATGCTTTCTCAATTTCCTTCGCCTGCGCCAACTCTTTTGCTCTTGTTCTTTCACGCTCGGCTTTTATTACACTTTCTTTCTGGTAACGATGAATGAAAAATCCTAACACAAATAGCAATATAGCATACATGCAATATGCCCACCACCGCTTCCACCAGGGTGGAGTGATGATGATGGAGACTTCTTTTTCTGCCGAAGCTCCGTTTGCACTAAATGCTTTTACTTTAAAATTATAATGGCCGGGAGGAAGATTAAAATAATACGCATTACGGCTCTCAGTGGCCATATGCCAGCTGATGTCATAGTTTTCCAGCTTATAGAGCAGGCGGGTATCTTCATGCTGGCTTATAAAATCGATATTTGAAAATTCAAATGAAAAAGTATTCTGATCATGCGCCAGGTGTATTTCTTTTGTTTGTTCTATTGGTATTGAAAGAATTCCGTGCTCCGTTGCTTGTACTGGTATATCCTTAAGTAAAAAATTAGTTATGTTTATGATAGGCAGTGAAGAATTTTGCTGCAACAGTTTTTTATTAAAAGTGAAAAAACCGGAATATTCAGTAAATAACATATCTCCATTCCGTCGGGTAAATCCTTTATAACCCAGAGATGCACCATTTACACCCTGGTTTTTTCCAAAAAGTACCTCTTCATCTTTTTCTTTATTCAGTTTTACAATTCCTCTAAGGGTATTCAACCAAAAATTTTTATCCTGATCTTCCAAAATCCATAATATTGGCTGGGAGCCGTTTAAAATGCCAGATTCCCTGGTATACTGAATAAAATTATCGGTTGATGAATCGTATCGGAAAAGTCCTTTTTCTGTGGCTGCCCATGAGTCACGTTCTTTATCTTCATAAACCTGGAATATGCGGTTTTGATTGATAAATTTTTTAAAGTGGCCTGTCTGTTTATCGAGTCTGTTTAATCCATTAAAGCAGCCCACCCATACATTACCCTTACTGTCTTCGTTAACAAAACTTATTATATTGCTGCTGATACTGGTTGAATCTTTTGGGTCGTTCTTATATACTTTTAATGTTCCTTTTTTTATGTCAATTAATTCCAATCCCTTATAAGTGCCCAGCCAAAGTTGATTTTGTTTATTTTTTTTAATGGTGATGATAGTGTCTGAAAGCAAACTTATACGACCTTCTTTTCCCGCATGGAACCTGGTAAAACTTTTTTTGACGGGATCAAAATAGTATAAGCCATGATTGGTAGCAGTCCAAATGCGGTTGTCTTCATCTATTTCTAACTCGTTAATTAAATTATTAACTGATACAGTATCTTTATCAATAAGGAATTGCTGTAATTTTCCACTGCTGTCTTTACTCAGCAGGCCATAACTAGTGGCCATCCATAGAGTATTTACATTGTCTTCCGCAAAGGCATAACAAGGTTTACCAAGTTGTGTATATGGCGCTTTTACCTGGAAAGGATTTATTTTATATAAGTCGCCGCCCCATGTGGTAAGCCACATTATTCCATCTCTTGCTTTATAGGCTGTCCAGAAATTTTTATCCTGAAGTATCTCTTTGCTGTTTCTTTCGATACCATAATACGTTACTTTTTGTGCAGCAGGATCATATACGTTGATGCCTCCCTGGAAAGTGCCGATCCAAAGAAGTCCATTTATATCTTCTGTAATAAAGGTGATATGATCAGTAGCATATTCAAATGTTTTTTGAACAGGAGGCCGGCTTAGCTTTTCGGGATGAGCTGGATCGTATAATAATCTTTGAAATGTACCATTCTTCCTGTCCATTTTATGTAAGCCATCTCCTGCTGAGCCAACCCAAAAATTTCCATGATTGTCTTCATATATTGCCCTTACTCTGTCATCCATCAAACTATTCGGGTCATTTTCTTTGTGCATGTAGCGTTTAAATTTTCCTGTTTTTACATCCATTTGGTTGAGGCCCCCTTCGTGCTTTGGGTTTTCACCTATAAATGGATTTCCACAACCAACCCAAATAGTTCCCTCTTTGTCTTCATAAACGACTCTTACCTGATTGCTGCTTATTGAAGTTGAATCATTCTTATTAAACCGGTAGTGAAAAAATTTATTTGTTTTATCATCATACCTGTCCAGGCCATCATTTGTTCCTATCCATAATGTTCCATCACGGCCTTGCATGATAACTGTTATGGAATCATTCCCAAGACCTGAGGCATTTTTTTCATCGTGGTGATAATGTGTGAAAATGCCGGTGGCAGGATCAAGCCTTTCAAGACCCGATGCACTATGATAATGACCTACCCAAATAAAACCGTGTTTGTCTTCTGCAACACATTCAACATTTTCAAGGATAAGAGAATTGGGATTGGTGGGTTGGTTATGGTATGCCGTATACTGCACACCATCATATTTATACAGGCCGTTTTGCGTGGCAAACCACAAATATCCTTTTGAGTCCTGGGTCACGGCAATGATGACAGAGCCAATATCATCTTGCGATCGGGGTACCAGAGTAAAATGTAAATCCTGAGAAAAACAAAGGAACGGAGAGAACAAAAATCCGAAAAATTGCAGCAATCTCTTCATGACAGTTAGTTTGATAAAAGATAATTCATTTGTTTAGTATACATATTAAATGTCTTCGTTAGCAGGCAGTTTAATCTCAAACTCACTCCCTTCCCCTTCCTTTGTCTTCACTTTTATCTCTCCGCCATGCGCTTTTATAATATCATAGCTTAAACTCAAACCTAATCCTGTCCCTTGGCCTGTTGGTTTTGTCGTGAAGAAGGGCTGAAAAATTTTATCAACGATGTTTTGAGGAATGCCGGGGCCGTTGTCTTTTACAGTTATTTCAATTTTGTTGCTACTTTTTTTCGTGACAAGAGTGACGGTGGGGAGGTAGCGCCTATCCTTAGCTTCGAGCTCTGAGTCTTGAGCCGTGAGCAGTGAGCCTTGAGCGGCGAGCTTTTCGCTTACCGCGTAGAATGCATTGTTGTATAAGTTCAATAGCACCCTTCCAATGTCCTGTGGTAT
>DASQJI010000115.1:0-5298 GCA_035631175.1 Parafilimonas sp. | reverse complement strand
GGGATATTGATTCATCAAAGCTTAAAACACTTTTAATGAAACTAATAAGCAGGCTTTTTTTTGTTATGGTATTGCTTGTTGTTTTTCAAACGGGGGACGTCTTTGGTCAATTGACCGGTGCAAATATTGCAGCCCATGGAGTGTTAGCACTTGTCGGCGGTGATAAGGAGGCAAAACAGGAAAAAATCATTGATCAATCCACAACACAGGAAAAAATAAGCGGATCAAACGTAAACGTCTTGCGCGTAAAGGAATCAGACATAAAAAGCAAAGCCAAAGCCCATATTATTGCGTTGCAAAATCGGTTAGATCAATATCACCTTCAATATGAAAATAATCAACCGATTGATATTCCAAAGAATGACAGCGATCTGATAGCCATTATGGATAAAGATGAAAACTGGCCAACTCAATATTATGCAGGCGAATTAAAAGCTTATAAGCGATATGCTTTTCAACAGAAACAAAAAACGCCTGCTGCACCGGCTGACAGCTTAAACATCATGCACACTGAACCGATAATAAAAGATACTACCGGCGCAAAATTATAAGTTGATTTTTGCCGATGAATTGCTGTTCGTTGCTCGTCGGTCAAAGAGGTGGCTGCGCAGCATAAACACGTAAATGTGTTTTAAAATTTGATGTGGCGACCTTTCGGCAGTAGAATTCCGATAAAAAGAAGGGAGTAATAAATATGAAATACATTGCTACAAAACAACATGTCCTTAACAGGGGCGTGCCACCTGACGACTTTCTTGATCAACTCGTGGCCTGGGGAAAACAAGCTGCTGATGAGATATTTGCGGAAAACGCTCATAGCGATATTTATTCGAGTGTAAAGAACACACTTGGGCCGTGGAGAGATCTCAAGCATCGCCGGGCAGTCATGCTGGAAGTAATGCGGGTTCTTGCCGGCTTCGAATCATCGTGGAAATGGAACGAGGGCCGCGATATCACCAATTCGACTTCGGTAACGCCGGAAACTATCGAAGCTGGGGCATGGCAAGTCAGCGCAAACTCAATGAACTTTGGGCAGGAACTCAAAGATCTTGTGCTGAGAGATGTCGGCACACTCGATGGTAATGATTTCCAAAAAGCAATGAAGCAGAATCATACGCTGGCGATGGAATATATTGCCAGGCTGCTGCGTCGAACCACTAAGCATAATGGGCCGGTCGCCAGGCATGAAATTGATCCATGGCTACGCCGGGATGCCGTCGATGAGTTCGAGAGACTTTTAATTTGATATCGGTATAATGGAGAAGCCACTCCCGCCTTTGTTCCTATTCTTCTCCGAATGTTTCTCTGCCTTGCCTTTTCTATAGGAAGGACATTCGGTAAATTAACTTGATTTCGTCATATTAATATCCCTTAACTCCGTAAAGCGTATACAGGATAATTGTATGTCCAGCATCGTCTCCTGAAAGAGCCTCTACGAGAGATGATGCTTGACGGCGAAATACACAACAAACATGTGCTCTTATATTTCAAGGAGAGCTGGGGTTACCTGCTATAATCTGCATCTGTTGTTACTCTAACGGTAGCGCCACCTATTGTCTGAGTTTCATCCTGTTGAAAATGTAAGTTATTGGATGTTAGGTTTGTTACAGTTGCATGACTTGTATCACCACCTGATATAACAGTTAATTCTTTGCTTGATGTGTTGTAATTATAAGTGCCTGTAGTAGGGCCTCCGCTGTCGGTGGAAGTAAAACTTCCGTCACTGTCAAATTCAACACTGCCTTCTGTTGTTGTATCGCTTCCCTGGAGCACATTGTTTAAAAAAACCTGGGAAGTTATCATATTAACGTTCCAGGTGCCCACGATACTTGCATTGTTTTCAGTGTCTTTGCTGCAGCCGGCTAAAATTATTCCGCCGGTTAATAGGAAAAATAAAATCTTTCGCATAAATAAAAGGTTGATCTTTAATCTAAGCAAACGAAGGCATTATGCTTTTTATTGTTTAATTAGGTGAACATGTCGTCGTGCGGGAACAATAGCAACATTTTTTTACATTAATACGGAGAGCCAACCGAACTCCGATCCGGGAGACGCAATTACACATCCGGTCGTTTTAGATGCACGGTATTCATCAATAAGTCCTGTTGCAGCGAAGCTCCGCATAACCCCGGCGCCCCGATTCATTGCCGCCAAATTATGTCCAATGGCCTTGCTTACACACGAGGATTTTTTGGATACCAGCTGTGGTTTTTTATGGGATCGTCTGTTGCGTCGCAATCACTTCATCGTTCGGAAGGTTGATTGAGCATGATCTTCTCTAGAAACGGCCATACGCTAAAAATGAGGCGAATCTTTATAAATGCCTGACCTATTTGTTTGTGCCAAGTGTTTCATTGAGAACGAAGCACCGACTAAATCCTATAGTAGACTTGCTTATGTCTCATTTAATACGATTCTAAGAACAGATTCTAATTGCAGAACTAAAAACAACCAGGAACATTAGTTTGCAACCGTCTAGTTTTATTTTGTCTTAGCAGGGTCTTCGTATTCGGTATTGTGCAGCCCCGAGACCCTGCGTTTACTGCAATTCTTCATAACGAGTAGGAATAAAATGTTTTGTTTATTGCCGAGACACCGAACACTTCACCGAGGTGGGGTATAAACGTTCTGATTTTTTGTTCAGAGATTTGAAATCTAACTTTATGTTATCAGCCAAGTAAAACCACTTCTTCTTTAAATTGATTTCTTATGAAAATTGCTTCGATATGTATAATGCTTAACTTCTTTATGCTAAACTTTAGAGGATCGAGTTTAGCTAATAACCACAGCACTTTGCAAAATGCTGATACCACTACGCCGATCAATTTGAAAGAAATGAAATATTTGGGTAGCGTAAATGAACGTTATCAATCCTATAATGTGGAGATGGCTGAGGTAGTGGGAGGAAGATTCTGGAGACCTTATAAAACAATGGACAGCCTTCCATCTTCAGGATCATCCTTCGACTTTTCGAGCGAACAAATGTTTCGAAAACTTCCTCCCGTAAATCTTTCCGATAAAAGATTGATGAATTTAGCCAAAGCGCTTGCACCTGCTTATGTACGCGTAAGCGGTTCGTGGACCAACACTGTGTACTTTCAAGACAACGATACTCCTCAAACAAAAGCACCGGAAGGTTTTGTAAATACATTAACGAGGAGCGAATGGAAAGGAGTGATTGATTTTATAAAAGCTACCGATTCTAAATTGATCACTTCATTTGCTGTCTCTACCGGTGTGAGGGACTCCGCGGGAATTTGGACACCAAAAGAAGCGGAAAAAATTCTAAACTATACAAACAGTATTGGTGGAAAAATTGCCGGGGCAGAACTTTTTAATGAACCTACCATACCTATCGCGGGAGGTGTAGATACGAATTATAATGCCGGCAACTTTGCTAAAGATGTAGCTGTTTTTAAAACATGGGCAAAAAAAGAAGTTCCCGATATGTTGCTTATTGGTCCCGGTTCAACTGCCGAGGGAATTCCCGGTCAGTCCTTTGAAACATTAATGAAGCACTTCCTTTCAACAGATTCCCTAATGTCAGCCGAACCCAAACCGCTGTTTGATATTTTTTCTTATCATTATTACGGAGCTGTGTCAATGCGCGTGATGAGGAGTGGTCCGTTTTCAATTAAACCTGAGAATGCACTCAATGCTGAATGGTTACAAAGAACAGAAGCGGTCGCTGATTATTACATCGGTTTAAGAAATAAATATAATCCCGGTAAACCTTTATGGGTTACAGAAACGGCAGAAGCTTCAGCAGGGGGCGATCCTTTCGCCGCTACTTATTTGGATTGTTTTCGTTATTTATATCAGCTTGGCTCTTTAGCTAAAAAAGGAGTTCAGGTTGTTATGCACAACACACTTGCTGCAAGTGAATACAGCCTCATTGACCAGGACACACATCTTCCCAAACCGGACTATTGGGCAGCGTTATTGTGGGCTAAACTGATGGGAACAAAAGTTTATGAAGCCGGTACAGGAATGCCGGGAGTTTATTTATTCGCACATAGCATGAAAGGCAGTAGTAGTGGTATGACACTTTTAGTGCTCAACACCAATAAAGAATCAACTAAAATTAATATTCCCTCCCGTGGTGAGCAATATACTTTAACGTCAGATGCATTGCAAAGTGACAAATTGCAATTAAACGGACAAGATCTAAAATTGAATGATGATATGCTGCCAACTATAAAAGGCAAAAAAACAAATGCAGGAAATATAGAATTACCTTCTGCAAGTATCACCTTCATTACATTTGAAAATGCCGGGAAATAATGTTTAATTGAATTAGCTTCGAAATAACCTGCTGTTGACTGAACAGGAACTAAGCGAAGTTTGCAACTACGCTTGTTTTATACTGAAGTTTTAAACTTCTTCTTTTGTTGTTGGTACTGAATAAAAGTTACAATCTTTAATATAGATGCAGCGAAGTTGCAAACTTTGCCGAGACACCGAACACTTCGCCGAGCTGAAATGAAGACCCTGCTACGACCAAAAACATGTCGTCGTGCGGGAACAATAGGAGCATTTTTTTACATTAAAAATGGAGACAACTTTTTGGGGAAGAAGAATTTTTTGGATACCAGCTGCAGTTTTTTATGGCATCGGCTGTTGCGTCGCAATCACTTCATCGTTCGGAACTTGATTGGGCTGTTCACGAACGCTAAAACAGACTGTTGCTCAGTGCCGCAGTCTATTAACTTTCATTCCACCACAACCATCCTCATACTCACTCCTTCTTTAGAAACCATCTTCAATGTGTACACTCCCTTCGCAATATTTAAGGGCAGCCTCATCGTGGCTTGCTGTGCACCTGCAGCAGATGCCCGTTGCAACAACTGAAAAGTTTGATTTCCATTGAGAGAAGTTAATTCAAATCTTATCATTGCGGGTTGTGCAAGTGTATAGTTAAGGGTTATTGAACCGTGCGCAGGATTGGGATAAACTTTCAAAGAATAATCTGCAGGTAAAGGCTTAATTTTTTTTGCAGGTGAAGTTTCAAGAATGGCTTTTATTAATAAAAAGTCATTTTGGTTTTTGTCCCCGGCTTTACCCGCAACATACACCGCATCGTTATCATACAAAGCCGCATAGCCAGCCTCGTATTCATCACCATAAAAAGACGTATCGATATAACCTGCCGATGTGTGCGGTATGCTGTCGATGTTGCCTTTATTATCATACACGATAATTGCAATTTTAGATTTCTCATTTGCGTCATTCATCTCGATGCCTGTTGTGACAACCGAACAGCTATTCATATTACAGCCTGAGGCAATGCCCTCATTA
>DASQJI010000114.1:0-4910 GCA_035631175.1 Parafilimonas sp. | reverse complement strand
TTTGTCGATAACCCGAAATGGATCATTGGTTATAGTGACATTACGCTCCTTCATGCACACATTTATTCGAATTTCCGTATCGCGTCATTGCATGCGCCTATGGCAGCGGCGTTCAATGAATTCGATGAAGACCGTGAATACCTTGAATCGATCCTTTATTGCTTGACGGGAACGAAACTTCGTTATCAGCTCGCACCGCATGATTTAAATAAACACGGTATTGCGGAAGGAGAATTGATCGGCGGAAATCTCTCCATGCTTGCACATATCATTGGTACAGATTCGGATCCGGACACAACGAACAGGATCCTGTTCCTCGAGGATATCGGTGAATACAAGTACAATATCGATCGCATGTTGATGCAATTAAAACGTGCCGGAAAATTCTCAGCCATATCTGGTTTGATCATCGGGAGTTTCACCGAGATCAAAGACACTACTATTGCGTTTGGCCAGGATGTGCAGGATTTGATTTTGAACAAGGTCAGTGAATATAATTTTCCAATTTGTTTTGATTTTCCAGTCGGCCATACTGGAAAAAATTACGCGTTGAAGGTTGGTGTCAAACACCGGCTTGCGATAGAAAAAGAGCGGATCGTGCTTGAGGAGATATCCACGCAAGAACTGACAACTCCGCCATCCGCGTAAGCCCGATAGAATCGCCCGATTGGCCAAACGCCAACGCCGCAGTTGGCGGAACATATGGCAACGACGCCGCCGTCATGCCGGACCGGGCATCTGGCGTAAGCAATTTTAGAGGCCAATAAATAAATCTTTCCACCCGAATTGAAATCGAAATCAATTTTTCCTTCCAAGACGTGGGGTGCCATTCATGAAACCTGGACACTATTTTATTGCAAGGATCGCCATCCTTTGACTCAACTTTAATGGCACAATACGTTCTTTCAATTTACTAAGCAATATCAGTTTCTCCTCTGTCGGTCATCATAAAAAATCGCAATTTCTACAAGTACCTTGTAAGGGAAATTATTCTCTTACCATAAAACTTTACTTGTATGAAACGGTTATTGCTTCTTTTGATGTTCCCTTTACCGTTTTGCGCTGATGCCCAAAAGTGGGCAAAGAACTACGACTTCGTGGACCAATGCAGTTGCGGTCTTGCCAAGGTAGGAAAGGACAATAAGGTAGGTTATACCGATAACAACGGAAAAATAATCATACCCCTGATGTATGATGAAGGTCTCACATTCAGCGAAGGTTTTACAGCCGTGCGCAGCGGCAGCACATGGATCTTTCTCGACAGCTCCGGCAAACAATTGTCCGATGCAAAATTTGAAGATGCACAAAATTTCCATAACGGGCTTGCTGCTGTAATGAGGAATGGTCATTACGGGTACATCGATGTGCAGGGCAAAGTCGCGATCGATTTTCAATTCAGCAATGCACGCGACTTTTCGGAAGGCCTTGCACCGATAGCCAATTCACACAATCTGTGGGGTTACGTGGATGGCAGTGGCAAAACGGTCATTAACCCGCAGTACGATTTCGCCGACAGCTTCACCAATGGGGAAGCATCCGTGATGAAAGGCAATAAGACATTTTATATCGACAGAGAAAACAAAGTGGTACATCAATGAGTCTTCCGCAGTGTTAAACAACATGACGGGGATGTTGCATTGAGCCCGTTCAAAGATGAATGTGGGCAGATTTTAGAATTTAGCATTCCCGGGTGTCAAACCACCCGGGATGTTTGTATATATAAACGTTCGGTGCGCCGTTTTTGCAAGTCAGACGAACCACGTAAAAATTTACTACCATATATCATTCAATTGGCCGATCTTCATATCAATCATCTCATCGATGACCAACAACTTTCGCAAACCAAAACTTGCCCGTATGAAGATCCTTGCATTCCTTTTCACCATTTTGATTGCTCATAATCTCGAGGCCCAAAAGTCAATATTCATACGAGTTTATGATCTGGAAGGACATAAGATCGCACGGGGTCATGTGCTTTCAGCGACTGACACATCTTTGCAGTTAAAGGAGAAAACGACGAGTATTCTTGTACGTAACATTGGTTCCATAAGAACTAAGCACTCAGCCGGAAACAACATGCTTGTTGGTTCGATAATCGGCACAACTACTTTCGCCGTGTTAGGAGCCATTAACGGTGATACGGACACACCCGCTGAAGGAGCCGCGTACTGGGCGCCTGTAGGTACACTGCTAGGCGCTGTCTTTGGTGCGCTGACGATTCCTTTCAAAAACTCAAAACATTCTTTGATTAATGGCGACCCCGAGAAGTGGAAGGCATTTAGGTCTAAAATACCATGACAAACAACTGAACAACCAACATCTGGCCCAAATTAATGTCGCCCACTGAATAAATACTAAAACCGTCGTAATCACAAACAATTTTCAAAATTTCGGCAACTAAAAATCCTGTTTATGAAAATACTTGCATTCCTTTTCACCATTTTGATTGCTCATAATCTCGAGGCCCAAAAGTCAATATTCATACGAGTTTATGATTTGAAGGGACATACGATCGCACGGGGGCATGTGCTTTCAGCCACTGACACATCTGTACAATTAATACGAGAACCGACAAATATCCTTGTACGCGACATCGGATCGATAAGAACAAAGCATTCAGTTGGGCACAACCTACTTATCGGCTCCGCAATCGGGTCATCAACGATGGCAATAATAGGAGTAGCCAGCGCAAATCCGGACGAGTTTCTGGGTTACACCGCAGGTGAAGGGGCGCTGGGAGGATTCATCGTCGGTGTCCCAATAGGTGCTGCAATTGGAGCTCTGACAATTGCGTTCAAAAACTCTAAACATTATGTAATCAACGGGGACCTGCAAAAATGGAAGGCGTTTAAGTCTACGATACCAGGACAAAAGAGTGCACAAGGAACGTCTGGCCCGTAATAAAATAGACACTTTAAAAGTTTCCGGGGTTGAAAATTTTTTCATAAATTGTCTTGTGAAGTTTACCATTCGGGATGCAATACAGAACGACTCTGATAAACTGATCGAACTTACTGCTCTAACCCCCATGAAAGGGATTATCGGATTGAGGATCGACAGGAAGCCGGATTTTTTTAAGCTGCTACGGTTGGGTGATTCTTATTTAGCGCTTGTTGCTACCACAATTGAAAATGATATCGTTGGTTTTTTTGCTGCGGTAAGAACCAGGTTATGCTTATCAGGAAAGGAAACGATCGCATGGTACGTTCGCGACCTGAAAGTTCACCCGGCTTATAAGGGTTCATCGGTCGGCTTTCGCCTCGTAAAAACAATGCAGGCGCGACTCAACGAAGTGAATGCTGACATTTTGTGTTGCACGGTTGCCGCGGGCAATGACCTGGTAGTCCCATTTTTTGAAGGAAGAACAGGCATTCCGGAATTCATAAAACTCAGTGATTTTCACGTGTACCAGTTATTGCCGGCCAGGGTTAAAAAAAATGAGATAAAAAATTTATCCGTAGTGAATAACTCATTAACTGGATTTTTTGAAAAGTTCTTTAAGAGATATTCCTACTATCCGATGGCATATACTGAAGAACCGCCTGAAGGCAGCATTATGCTTACTGAATGTGAAGGGGAAACAGTGAACGCAGCGATCGTAGCATTTGACGGGCAAGCTTACAGGCAAAATGTGGTTACAAGCTATTCGTGGATGATCGCAGCTTTGCTTGCAGCGCTGAAATTTCTAAAGCTGTTTCTGCCGCTAGCACCATTGCCCGGAAAGAACGAACCACTGAAAATGGTGTATGCGCGGTGGTACGCTTTTGCTAAAGGCAAAGAAAAGGCGTTTACCGTGTTGTTAAAAAGGCTGCGACATTATGCATTTGACAACGGTTATCATTTTGTTTGCATCGCAGTAAACGCTGCTGACCACGAAGTTGTCCGGATGGTAAAACCAATGAGCAGCTTTGTGTTTAAGTCGTCGGTTATGATCGCTAGCTTGAAAAACGATCACAGTTTGTTGAATGACATGAGGAACGGATTAAGTTATGAAGATTACGCGATCGTTTAGGGATCTAAGAAGAAGATTATTTTTCTCTCACATAAAACTAACGATATGAACTTTAAGTTTGAAACGTTTGAAGTACCTGTGAAACAGGAATCGATCATTACAGATATTCTTGCGCAGGCGATCACCGGTGAATTGATCGGTATGAGCAATTTTGCTTCGCTTACTGAAGTAATAGACGATGTGCACGAAAAAATGGAATGCGTAGAACATGCAAACTGCGAGCGCGGGCATGCAGAAGGTTTTATGGCGCTGGCGAAGAAGTACAACCTGCAACCGGTAGTAAATATGGAAGGTTGCTACTGGAAAGCGGTCCGCGATTGCTTCATGAGTTATGCAAAACGAAAAGATTTTATAGGCTGCCTGATCATACAGGAAGTGATGCTGGAATGCTTCGCTGTAAGTATGTACCGCGACACGGGCGCGGCCCTCGAGGGCGAGATCGGCGACCTGTTCACGGCCATATCAAAAGAAGAGGAAGAGCATATTGAACACTCGATCGATCTGCTGCGGGCTGAAATGGATAAAGACCCGCTTGCATTTTACGAGAAAGTAAAGTCAATTCATAATGATTGTATGACCATTCTCGGCGAGTGGACGGCATCAACAGACATGCGCGGACACTGCGGCGTATGCCACGACACATGCATGAAAGAAACGCTGCATACGGCGAATCTTGATCTAAAGACAGTCCGAGGAAATGCGCTGAATCTTTACATGAGCACACTTGATCGAATTGGTTTACCCGGCGACAAAACGCTACAATGGGTTATCAATCTCCCAGCCTAGACTTTGCGGTAATCGGCCACCAGGATTCCTGGGATACGGTGATGCAGTTTGTAAATGCATTCCGTTTTACAGGCAATGGCAACGAATTGCCACTCGAAAAGGTACAGGAAAC
>DASQJI010000113.1:0-2526 GCA_035631175.1 Parafilimonas sp. | reverse complement strand
AGATTGTTTACGACGACTTCGCAAAACTTGATTTTCGCATCGGAAAAATTCTTTCGGCGGAAAAAGTTGCAAAGGCGGATAAACTTTTGAAACTTGAGATCGACCTCGGTTTTGAAAAGAGGACGGTCGTGTCCGGGATCGCCGTGCATTTTGCAGCGGAGGATATAGTCGGCAGACAGGTAGTAGTTGTTGCAAATCTTGCGCCCAGGAAAATGCGCGGCATCGAAAGCAATGGAATGATCTTGATGGCCGAAGACAGCAGCGGTAAACTGCATTTCATCAATCCCGACGACGACACCGAATTGGGAAGCGCAGTGAGCTAGGGAGATGAGTGATTTGTGAATGGTGAATTGTGAATTGCAAACGCTAAAATGCAAATCTGCAATCTGCAATCGCCAATCTGCAATCGTAAATTGTAAATCGTAACTCGTAAATTTTTATCATGAAACACTTGCCATTGGATCCGCAGATTTTCGTTGAGAACCGGAAGCGGTTTGTCAAGCAAATGCAGCGGAATAGTATTGCCATTTTCAACAGCAATGATGAGCTGCCTTCAAACGGTGATGCATTATACCGCTTTCAGCAGAACAGTGATCTCTACTGGCTTTGCGGCATCGAGCAGGAAGATACCATGGTTATTTTGTTCCCCGATAATCCGGATCCAAAATACCGCGAAGTGTTGGTGCTTGTTCGCCCCAATGAAATGAAGGAAAAATGGGATGGCAGGCGGCTGAGAGAAAAAGAAGCTAAAGAGTTGACGGGAATTGAGACCATCGTTTGGCTTGACGCGCTCGATCCTTTGTTACAGCAATGGATCCATCTTGCTGATATCATTTATTTAAACACAAACGAAAACGATCGCAAGGCTTCATTGCTCGAAACGCGTGATTATCGTTATGTGCAGGAGATGAAAGAGCGTTTCCCGCTGCATACATACGAACGCACCGCTAAGATCATGCGTAAGCTGCGTGCGGTGAAGACAAAGTATGAAATTGAGGTGATCAAAAAAGCGATCGACATCACCGATAAAACATTCCGCCGGTTACTGGGCTTCATCCAGCCCGGCGTGATGGAATATGAAATTGAAGCTGAGATCATGCATGAGTTTTTAAGAAACCGCGCAAAAGGTGAAGCCTATGGCAGCATCATTGCAAGCGGTGATCGTGCGAGGACATTGCATTATGTGTTCAACAACGAAGAATGCAAAGCCGGTGAATTGATCCTGATGGATTTCGGAGCGAACTACGGCGGCTATGCTGCGGATCTTACCCGCACAGTTCCGGTGAGCGGAAAATTTACGCGCCGGCAGAAAACCGTCTACAATGCATGCCTTCATTTGCATAATTATGCGAAAAGTTTACTGAAGCCGGGCATAACGATCAACGAGTATCATGAAAAAGTGGGAGAGGAAGCGACAGTTATTTTTCAGAAGATCGGGTTGCTCAAGAAAACGGATATAAAAAATGAAGACAAGGAAAACCGTGCTTACAGGAAGTATTTGTACCACGGTATATCACATCACCTGGGATTAGATGTACATGATCTGGGCCCGAAAACTGCGCCGCTCGAAGCTGGCATGGTGCTTACCGTTGAACCGGGAATTTATATTGAACAGGAACAAATGGGTGTGCGTATTGAAAACAATGTGTGGCTTACGAAAAATGGCAACATCGACCTGATGAAAAATATTCCGATCGAAGCAGAAGAAATTGAAACACTGATGGCCTCAAACCGGAAACTATCTGCTCTTACAGCGTGATATGGTTGTTTGAGGTGTAACAAACATGAATGCGTTTATTCCTGATTCGGTACACGAAGATCATTTTCTGCTGGCTTCAGTTGCACAGGGTATTTGATATATTTTCCGGCCTCTTCCTGAATGCATTTTATCTCACAAAACTTTCGAAGTTCATTTATCAAAACAGAAATGCTGCTCTAAACGATTTTCCGGTCAAGTGGAATTATGACGCGCGTTACCCGATGTACAAGGCTGTTCTTGAAAAAGAGATTGGCGACGCGAGCATAAATTATTTTGAATTCGGCGTAGCAAGCGGGCAATCATTTCGTTGGTTTTTACAGCAGAATCAAAATCCATCCAGCAAATTCTACGGCTTCGATACATTTACCGGTCTCCCCGAAGATTGGGGACCATACAAAAAGGGCGCTTTTTCAACCGGGAACAAACCACCTGAAGTGAATGATGCCAGGGCCGAATTTCACGAGGGACTATTTCAACAAACGTTATCACAGCAGTTAAAGAATATTGACGCGAACAAGCGAACCGTTGTCATGATGGATGCGGATCTATACTCTGCAACGTTGTATGTGCTGACGACCATGGCTCCCATCTTAAAAAAAGGAGACCTCATTTTCTTCGATCAATTTGCAGTGCCCACGCATGAGTTCAGAGCATATTTTGATTTCACGCAGTCATTTTATATGAAATTAGAGTTAATTGCAGCGGCGAATAATTTTTATTTTGTCGCTTTCAAGGTGGTATAACGAAACATGAAACAGCTTCCGAAT
>DASQJI010000112.1:0-7316 GCA_035631175.1 Parafilimonas sp. | reverse complement strand
AAGTTTACCTTTCAAACAAATACCTATTCAACAACCGCTTCCCTTCGACTATCGCTTCTCTCCCACTCGATTCAATCCCATACCATCCATGATAACTTTCTTTACATAGAGAGATCATTTTTGCAGTAAGCTCTTCTGTTGGTTGATTACGGTATGACATGCCCTTTGCGTAAGGCAGAGTCTTCTCCAGGTAAACATAATTGTCGAACTCAGCCGACGGCTCCCGCCAGTCCGGATATGTGCCGAACAGAGGATGATTGACGTCGCGCATTAACGAAACCATCCAATCCGGATCATTTGAAACGCCACCATGATTTTCTATCAACACTTTTACATTCGCCTCAGCCGCATACTCAAGCAAAAGGTTGTACGAGTCGGCAGCGATTTTCAACGCATCCGTTTTTGAGACATCAGCAGTACCCCTGCAATTGGTGCGGATCGCATGGCATCCGAGATAATGCGCAATGTCGATCCATTTCCGATGATTGATGGCAAATTGTTCACGCTCCTTCCTCGTTGAAGCGCATCCATCGCCTTCATCGTCTATCATGATCAGCACCATCTCTACGCCGTGGCCAGCAGCATTATCTTTTAGGGTTTTTAGATAAGTGTTTGTGGGGACTTCAAATAATGTATTCACAAATTCGATCCCGTTAAGGCCGAAGTCTTCCCGTGCGATTTTTGGAAAGTCCAGTGTCTTCCATTGTCCGGCCCTGATCTCGTCTACGAGCGCCCATTCAGCGAGCGATATGTCGTCTTTCATCATAATGAAGTTTTTATTTATAGCTGTTTAAAGTTAGCGGTAGCATTCAAAAAGCGAAACTATTTTTATGAAACAAATTTTTCTTTTCATTTTTTAGATGCATGATGCGAATCATTCTAGAGACCAACCCAAATCATACTACTTTAAATATTCTCTGCCTAGTTTTAAGCGGGAAGTTTTTCCAACACTCATTTTCCTTTCCCAGGGCTTCTTTTCGCCGGTTAGTCAAGAAGGCAATACACCTTTGCAAAGACGCCGGCTCAAGTAGACAACAATGCACTGAACGATGCCGTTGGTCTTAGATTATTTTTAATAGTTCGTTTTGAATGCTCTTGGTTTTTCATGATAACAATATGAAAACACTTTAATAAATGATCGTTATGAAGAAAACAATTATACTTATAAGCTACCTCCTCACAGCCTCCGCTAATTTATTTGCAAACTATTATACTGACTGGATCAAACCCGCTGATAACTATCAGAAATCAGGCTGTATGATCGCCCGCGACAACGCAGATAATGTAGTTGTAACAGGCTACATACAAGCGCAAAACATATACACAAGAAAATATGACAAGTTTGGAAATTTCATGTGGGAACGAACAGACTCTTCAGGAATTCATAGCAATTATGAAAAACCCCGGTGGGTTAATTGCGATAAGAATAAAAACATTTATGTAGTTGGTTACCGATACACATGGAGTTCTTCCTGGGAGTATCCGGACGCCGTGGTGGTTTTGAAATACAATGCTTCCGGTACCTTGTTATGGAAGCAAAACATCAGCCTTAGTTATATTGTTGGGAGTTCAACGGGATTAGCATTCAACCTAAAAAGCGAAATCGACAATAACGGTAACCTGTACATCGGCACAGCCGGCACAAGTCCGTCAGGGTTTGTCCTGATCAAACTAAATCCGGCGGGAACCGTATTAGTCAACACCACAAAAAATTT
Organism: Parafilimonas sp.; assembly: GCA_035631175.1. Taxonomy (GTDB): domain Bacteria; phylum Bacteroidota; class Bacteroidia; order Chitinophagales; family Chitinophagaceae; genus Parafilimonas. Next base: position 5,601 of record DASQJI010000112.1, on the reverse strand, counting down.
AGGTACTATACATGGCTTCGCATCCATGCGTTTAAAAGGCGACAAGGTAATTGTCACGGGCACTGCATCTTATAATCAAAATCTTGCTATTGTGGCGTGGGATACTGCCGGAACGTTTTTGTGGAGTAAAGTATTGGGAGGTTTCTCAGGTAAAGACGTCGAAATTGATGGCAGCGGTAATTCGTATATACTTACAACGTATCCAAACCAGGTATCTTCAACAAGCGGGAATGATGTGGTCATATACAAATTCAATTCAGCAGGAGTACAAACATGGACAAAGAAGTTTGATTTTGGCGGAGAGGAAACTGCAACCCGTTTCACACTTGTTTCAAATAAATTAAGTGTAATTGCGTTTGGCTCCATCAATGCATCCTATTTTGACTGGATAACGTTCCAAATAACTACGGGCGGCGCTATGCTCTGGAATGCCCGTTACAATGAAACGGCAGGCAATGATGAGCAGCCTTATTTTATTGCTGCAAAAGCCAGCGGGGAGGTGTTTGTCACTGGTAAAGGCGGACCGATGTTTACGCAGCCGAATGGATCTTCATACCTGCGAATGATCACGTTAAAATATGGAAATACAGGCGTAACGCAGTGGGTTGATTCATTAAATATTTATTCGGGATGGGGCATCGCATGTACGATCGCCAGCGACAGCAGTTTGTTTGTTTTGAGTGGAACTAATATGACTGCCTTTCATTTTCTCGATCATACCGGCGTCGGTTCGTGCGGAATTCCTTCCGGATTAAACACAACTAATGTAAAAAATACAAGCGCGACATTTTCATGGACACCGGTTGCAGGCGCTTACCTCTATCACCTGCGTTTTAAAACAATTTCAGCAGTTGACTGGACAACCGTTTCAACAAATCTAAATTCAATCAATATTAAACCGCTTACAGCAGGCACATCCTATAATTATGCCGTTGAAGCTATTTGCAACAGTGGTCCGTCAGCGTTTAGCCCATCTCAAAATTTTACAACTACCGGAACAGGCTATTGCACCACAGCCGGGCAGGATGCATCAACTGAGTATTTGACCTTTGTCTGGATCGGTGCTATACAGAACGTTTCGGCGAGCAATAACGGCTATGCGGATTTTACGAATCTGAGTACACCGCTTACACAAGGTGCAACTGTTTACGGTTATCTGTCTGCAACCTTACCTTATGGGCTTTCCGAATACTATAGTGTATGGATTGATTATAACCATGACAATGATTTTACCGATGCAGGCGAACTTGCGGTAAACATTTCATCCACTTTCCTCGGGTACATTGCAATTAATTTTACTGTCCCGGCAAATGCTATTCCGGGCGCAACACGAATGCGCGTTACGATGCGGTATGACAGTCCGCCATCTCCATGCGGATCATACCCACGCGGTGAAACAGAAGATTATACCGTCAACATCACGGCACAACAACCGGCATCTTCAATTGCAGAAAATAGCATCGCAACACAAAAAGAAATTGTTGATGCATCCATTTTTCCAAACCCGGCAAATGACTATATCATTTTAAATCTGCACGGGTGGAAAGGCATAACAGCTATTTGTGTATACGATGTAACAGGTAAGCTGATGCAGAAAAGACAATTCATAAATACAAATCAATCAAGATTAGATATCAGCTCGCTTAAAAGCGGTTTATATATGCTGCGTGTTCTTGACGAAGGAGGTCATCTTAGTATTTTGAAGTTTATTAAAGAATAACGGGTTGTGGTATTAGAATGGACTTGCGGAAATCCTCTTTCAGTTAGTTTACTGCCAGACGCATGGCAACAACGTCGCCGTCATGCCCGGCCCGGAGCGGGCATCTGCTGTGAGTAATTTTAAAGGCCAATGAACAAATCCTTCCATTCCGGATTCATATCCGAAATCAATGTATTCTTCCAAGATCGATTCCACTTCTGCAGCTGTTTTTCTCTTGCAATGCATCTTCTATTCTGCCGAATGTCTCATAATAGACAAGCTTGTTGCAATTATATTTTGCGGTGAATGAATTTGGATAAACCTTCATAATATGCTCTGGAATTCTTGTAAAAAGGTCAGAAGTCACGCCAATGTACAAGACCTCATGATGCACATTTGTTAAGATGTAGACTGTCCCTCCATATTGCATGAACTAAAGTTAGCGGATTCCCGCCTCCGCGGGAAAGACGTGCAGCCTCGTACATGAAACCTGAACATTATTTTATTGCAAGATTGGCAATCATTGCGACTAAACGTTCAATAGCACCACACGTTAGAGAATACCGTTCGATTTCAAAAATGAAAAGCTGCTCTTACCGAATTTGCAGCCGTTTTTTTGCCGGCACCGAATATTTAGTATCTTTCTCCGCTGGGTCATCTAACTGCGCCCACCCGAATTACATTCTTATGTGCCTGTAATCGGTGAGCGGGCACAAAATGAGACGGCTTATTTTCTTCACAAGAACCAATTAATCTAAAAATCGGATATGAAACACACAACAACTGCCTTCTTAAGATGGGGCGTTCCTCTGCTTCTGCTCCTGCTTTTTTCCTCTTCAGCAATGGCACAAACTTTTACCATGGGCAAAGAATGCAGGGCAAAAAATGACAGTGCGACGGCGAGGCTTAAGGAAAAAAAATACCAGGAAGCACTAGACGCATACGCCGCGATGGAGAAATCATGTAAAACAAAAGATGCAAAGGAAGCCATTGCCGTTGGAAAAGCGGAAGCATTCAATGGGCTTGGTAAATATGAAGATGCAATCAAAGCGAGTGACGCTGCACTAAAGATCACGAAGAATAAAAGCCTTGGTGGTTATTTTCAAAAAGCATATGCACAAAACAAAATGGGACAACACGAGGAATCGAAAGCAACTTTTAGCAAGATGATCGCCTTAACTGAAAAAAATCAGAACACCAAAGCACGCGCATCTAATTATGCAACGCTGTCAGCCGTGGAGTACCGCCAGTTAAATGAAAAAGACAGCGCCTATTTTTACCTCGATAAAGCAATACAACTCGACTCAACCAATGCTAATTTTTATATCCAGAAGGGCGACATGCTGATCGGTGAAAAAAAATATGATGAAGCTTTTGAGCAGTATGATAAAGGGGTGGCATCGGGTAAAGCGGATATGGATATGTACAAGATCCGCACCGATGCACGCATGAAGATGGTGCAGGACAAATATAACACCGACAATACACAGGAATTGCGCAGTAAAATGACACAGCAGGAAAAAGAGCAGGTTTGCACCGAACTGAATAAAACGATATCTCTTGGATTACACGATATGCGCTACGACATGTTTGCGTCCCTCGTTTGTAAATAATTAAAATCACTATCTGCATGCATCTTCCCTCGTTGTGTTCTTCGTGACAAACTTTGTGCTCTTCGTGACCATGGAAGTGCGAATGAGGCCACATAAAATAACACAAGGCGCCCGATGCGATTATGCATCGATAAAATCAAAAAATAAACTCATGAAAAAAATTACATTATCCATCATTGCCTTTGCCATGTTAACTGGTTGCTCAACTATGAATAAGCAACAAAAGGGAACGGCTATTGGTGCGGGAGGCGGCGCGGCAGTGGGCGCGATCGTTACGGGAGGAAGTATCTGGGGCATCCTGGCAGGTGCTGTTATTGGAGGCACCGCCGGAAACCTGATCGGCAAAAAAATGGATCAGCAGGCGAAGGAATTAAAGCAGGCCGTGCCTACCGCTGACGTTCAGCGGGTAAATGAGGGAATTGCCATAACCTTTGAATCCGGGCTGCTCTTCAAAATAAATTCGAGTGATATAAACGACGCATACATGGCTGATCTAAGCAGCGCCGCAGAGGTTTTTGTAAAATATCCTGAAACAAATATTACCATCCATGGGCACACAGATGACACGGGATCGGATGAGTTTAATATGACGCTTTCCGAAAAAAGAGCGAAGTCCGTTGCGGATTTTCTCATTTCAAAAGGTGTCGCGGCAAACCGTATCATAGAAAAGGGATTCGGCGAAACACTGCCAAAATATCCTAACGACAGTGAAGAAAACAGGGCAAAGAACCGCAGGGTAGAAATAGCCGTTGTTGCGAATGCAGAAATGCAGCAGGAAGCAAAAGAAGGCAAACTTCAATAGAATTAATTGCGGGTTGGCTCTAACTAACGTGTCGTGATAGGATTGTAGCACCTTATTTTTCTTCGTGTATTCTTCGTGCCTTTGGGGCTTCGCGTTCAAGACAACAGAAACCACCAGGACGCCACGGCACAAAGTTTCACTAGGTTGAACATTCATGAAAAAATAAAATAGCTAACAATATTGCGTGACCGGTCTGACGCTTTCAAAGCGTCTGACCGGTAGCGGGCTCGGAATTCTTCATTCAAAAAAATAATATCATGATAAAACAATGGTGGATCAATCTTCTCCAGGGTATCCTGTTGATCATTCTCGGAATATACATTTTTGCAGAGCCGGCAAGTGCACTGGCCGGTATCTCTGTTGCGTTTGGAACATTAATTCTCATAATCGGAGCAGCAGGAATACTTGCCTGGTTATCCGGTAAAGAACGACGCGCAAATGGCTTCCTCGTGTGGAGCGTCCTTACTGCACTGTTCGGCCTTCTCATTTTAATGCATGTGGTGGTTGCAGTAAAGATCATCACAATCGCGTATGGCCTGTTGGTGTTATTGATCGGCTTCAATTTGCTGAATTCAGGCTGGCGAATAAAACAAGATACGTTCACCGGCTGGATGATGGTTTTGGTTGGACTGTTTTCAATTTTTGCAGGCGTGAAAATGATATTTAACCTTGACAGCGGAATTGCGGGGTCGGCGACAATTATCGGGATCCAGGCTTTGCTCGCAGGAATATGCCTCGTTTTATTTGCCTTCGCTAAAAAAATGGTTGTTGGAAAAGTGCGATCTAAACTAAAATCGCTGATCGATTGAACTTAACCAGCGGCTTGTCATATATCACGGCCTTCGCCCAAACGACAGTTTATTTCATGCAAGTATTAAAACTGAAACGATTTGCGAGATAACTCTTGTTCCGCAGGATATAGGGAGGGTGCTTTTGAATTTATACAACAATGCGTTTTATGCCGTGAGTGAAAGGAGTAAAAACCCCGAGGGTTTCGGGCAGCTAGAAGCTCGCGGCCCACAGCCTGAAGCTAATAGCGAACCTTACGTCCCACAAGTCACAATCGTCACAAAAAAACTCAATGACAAAATTGAAATAACAGTAAGCGACAACGGCAATGGCATTCCTAAGAACATCGTCGATAAAATCTTTCAGCCATTCTTTACCACGAAACCAACGGGCGAAGGAACGGGGTTAGGTTTGAGTTTGAGCTATGATATTATTAAAGCGCACAGTGGAGAAATAAGCGTGGAAACAACAGAAGGTGAAGGCACAACATTTATCATTCAATTGCCCAAACATGAATAAGGTTACGAAATTCATCCTTCGCAGATGCAAATATGTGGCTTTTGCTATGCTCACCATTTTGCTATTGCTTGTAGCTTTCCCTGGTTTTACACAGTTGTATCCGCATGAAGGGTTTGTTACAGTAAAAGGCGGTAAAGTTTGGTACAGGATCATGGGTAGCGGTAACAAACCGCCATTGC
>DASQJI010000111.1:0-3203 GCA_035631175.1 Parafilimonas sp. | reverse complement strand
CGTCTGGGCAAACAAATGCCCCGCGCAGAAAACGAAAATCATGATAACTGATATGAAAACGCAGTTACATCTCATGTACAGTGCAGGATTTTTTTGGTTCCTTTGTTTTAGACTTAAACTTAATCAAAAAATTTTCCCGGCGGCAACGATCTGCCGTTTTTTATCACATTTTTAAAAATTAGGTTTCTATCAAAGCTGCCGGAATATTGTTTAATTGGGAAATGAAAATATCAACTCAAAATTTCAGTCCGCCTTCGATTTAATTCAAATTCGCGGAGATAATTTGGCCAGCGGAATGAAATGTAGTTTGATCTAACTATTTTGCGCCACTAATCACAAGACAAACAACATTCATGAGCAAACAAATCGGCCTTGTTATCACCATATGCACAGCGATCATTTCGTGCAACACTGCAGTTCAGCATAACGCCACGCGTTACGACAAATTGCCAATACAGGGAACATGGAAGCTGCTCACGGGCACGCTGATAGAAAAAGGCGATACAACAGTGACCGACTATACAAAAGGAAAAGAATTTATCAAGATCATCAACGACACACATTTTGCTTTTATGACCCATGATCTTAATAAAGGAAAAGACTCCACCGCTGAATATGTATCAGGTGGCGGTGATTATTCTTTGTCCGACAACTCGTACACAGAGCATCTCGTTTATTGCAGCGACAGGCAGTGGGAGGGGAACGATTTTAAATTCGCGGTTTCAATTCACAACGATACCCTCGTTCAACAGGGCGTGGAAAAGATCGATAGCCTTGGCGTCAACAGGATTAATATTGAGAAATACGTACGGCTAGACAAGCGTTGAAGCAAATCATCAGACTTTATCTTTGCGTATGTTCTACTGAACCAGGTTCCGATACTAATTTGCTTATACTTTGTGGTATGGTCGCTTTTCTCACAGACGTTACCCGAACCCCGTTCACATCAGCTATACTTGTGCTGGAGATGACTGACCGCCACGATGTGATCTTTCATTTGATGCTGGCAGGCATGGTTGCAAGCCTCGTTTCGTTTGTGATCGACAAACATTCTTTGTACGATCACCTCAAGTTTCAATACATGCATGAACTAACGAGGGAGCACGAGGAAAAAGAGTCGCGGATCAAACAATTGTCGTAACAGCCAGGCTTCAAGTACGGTCCGATTTCGCCAATTGATCAGCAAGATGGAAACGCATATTGTCGTCGCCCGTTGTGAATTCATATCTTCACCGGTTGCTGGATATCTGTCGCAAGAATGCAAACCAAATTTCCATATCGTTACCGGGTGCTGGTTCTTCTTTTCTTCCTCACTTTTATCACATACCTCGATAGAGTTTGCGTGTCTCTTGTTGGAGTCAGAATAAAAACTGATTTCAAACTTACCAATGAACAATTCGGTTGGGTGCTCGGCGCTTTTTCACTAGCATATGCATTATTTGAAATCCCGTCTGGTGTATTGGGCGATAAAATTGGCCAGCGTGCTGTTTTCATCCGGATCGTATTATGGTGGTCGTTGTTTACTGCATTAACCGGGTTAACGAACGGTTTCTTATCCCTCTTACTCGTTCGCTTCCTTTTCGGAGTGGGAGAGTCGGGCGCTTATCCGACGAGCTCCGGTGTGATCTCGCGCTGGTTCCCCGTTTCTGAAACAGGGCGGAGTATGTCGTCATTATTTATTGGACAAAATGCAGGCGCAGCAATTGCACCGCTCATCGTAATTCCTATTGCAATCGCATTTGGTTGGCGGGCAACTTTTTTTGTAAATGCTTGTTTGGGACTCGTATGGGTAATTATCTGCTTTTATTGGTTTAAAAATAATCCGGCCGAAAAAAAAGCTGTTACTGAGGAAGAAAAAAATTTTATCGAAAATAATCGACGCTGCATTGATCATAAGGGAACATTTTCATGGAACGTTATTTTTAAAAGCCGAAGCTTGCGTGCCCTCGTGGTCACATTTTTTTGTTCTCAATGGGCTCAGTATTTTTTCGTTGCATGGATGCCTGTGTACTTGCAGGAAGGAAAACATTTTTCTGAAGGCGACATGAAGTTGGTTACTTCTTACTTTTTTGTTGTTGGTATGGCTGGTGTTCTCCTGACAGGTTTTTTAAGCGATCTGCTGGTAAGGAAAAAAGGGTTGAAATTTGGCCGAAGATTTTTGGGCATCTTGCCGATGAGCATGCTTGCGCTCGCTCTTGTAGTAGTTGCGTTAACCTCAAATAATATTATTGTGATCGTTGCGCTCTACTTTGGTCAGCTTCTCTATTCGTTTATTCCGGTAGTGTCGTTTTCTACCTGCGTTGATGTTGGCGGCCATCGCGCGGGCACGATCGCAGGCACCATGAACTTTTTTGGACAGATCGGCGCGTTCTTTTTAGCGATAACGTTTGGAAAATTTGCGGATGCGATGCACAGTTTTATTTTCCCAATGTTATTAATTGCCGGAGTGTTGCTTGCAGGAAGTCTTTTCTGGCTGTTGGTAGATCCAACGAAACAACTCGTTCAAACAAGTGTATCTGAAAAAAAAGTAGCAGTCGTTACATAAGTGCCTCATACCTGAATATCCGTTATACTCTTGGTCGGGCATCAGTTCTCTCGTCCGACAAGTCCCTTAACGCAATGCGCACACTAAACAACTCTAGGAAACCGGCACCTCCTCAGATGCAGGCGCGTTGAACTTCTTACGAATAATGTTTAAAGCGGCTCCCGCTTTGAACCACTCGATCTGCTGTTCGTTATACGTGTGATTTACTTCGAAGCTTTCAGATTCGCCGTCCGCATGGTGCAACATTATTGTGAGCGGCACGCCCGGCGCGAATTCTTTTAATCCCAAAATGTCGATCGTATCATCTTCCTGCACCTTGTCGTAATCTTCTTTGTTCGCAAAGGTTAATGCGAGCATTCCCTGCTTCTTTAAATTGGTTTCATGGATGCGCGCAAAGCTTTTTACAATGATCGCCCTCACGCCAAGATGCCTCGGTTCCATGGCAGCATGTTCGCGGCTGCTTCCTTCTCCATAATTTTCATCACCCACCACAACCGTCGCAATACCAGCGGCTTTGTATGCGCGCTGCGTTGCTGGAACAGCTCCATATTCACCGGTAAGTTGATTTTTTACACTGTCGGTTTGATTATTGAAAAAGTTCACCGCGCCTATGAGTAAGTTGTTTGAAATATTATCGAGGTGGCCACGATATTTTAAC
>DASQJI010000110.1:0-3189 GCA_035631175.1 Parafilimonas sp. | reverse complement strand
TGGAGCTTTGATGCACTTACTGGCGCCTTGATCATTGCAGATGTTGGCCAATCCACGTGGGAGGAAGTCGATCGTCAAAAAGCTGGCAGCCATGGCGGACAAAACTATGGCTGGCGTTGTTATGAAGGCAATCATCCATTCAACACCGCTGGTTGCAAGCCGCAGTCGGCTTACACGTCTCCGGTTTTTGAATACCAACATCTAAACGGTGATTGTTCCATTACCGGCGGTTTTGTATACAGGGGCGGCCAGTATCCGAAACTGTATGGCAAATATTTTTGTGCAGATTATTGCAGTGGGTTCATCCGCGCTGTGAGCATTTACGCATCGACCGTAACTGCACAAACTGTCTACGATGGGCCTGCAAATGCTTACACTGCATTTGGAGAAGACATTCATCGTGAGTTGTACGTAACTGATCTTACCAGGGGTCTTATCTACCGCGTAACAGACAGTTCCGCTGCACCTAACATCGCCGGTCAATATGTGCCTGAATTTTTCAACATCGTTCCTAATCCAGCGAAGGGCAACTTTAATATTGTCTACCAGTCTGCAACTTCTCAACAGGTGCAAGTCCGCGTTGAAAATCTTGTCGGCCAGCAATTTTACGCAGGCACCAAATCAGCGTCGCCGGGCAAGAATATCTGGCGAATAAATATCGATCTCCCTGCGGGCAATTATTACGTAACGCTCACAGATCATTACGGGCGTGTGATAAATCAGCAACTGATAATTCGATAAAGATTTGTCTTGTGGTAAATCTATCTTAACGAATGCCGCGGCTTTGTGCCCCCAGTGGAATTGGTGGGAGAGATATTGGGTTCCAATAAAAGGAACGATCATTTCCCACTAAGCTACGCACAAAGCATTTTTTTTAAGGGTACAAGAGAAGTTGGTTCGTCTTATTCCTTTGTGCGCTCAGTGGACTTGGTGGGAGCGATACTGCATTCCGATCAGAGTAACGCCATTCCCACTAACCCGCAAAGCGCACAAAGCATTTTTTGAGCCGTACAACCGGTGTGCTTCCTCTTATTCCTTTGTGGGCTCAATAGACTTCGTGGGAGAGATATTGTGTCCTGAAGAGAGTAAACACCATTCGCAGTAAGCTAGCGAAGCGCACAAAGCATTTTTTAAACAATACAACCCGTGTGCTTCTCTTTATTTCTTTGCGACTGAAATCTTTTTTCGGCCGGAATAAAAAAGGTAGATGTTTGCTTGCTATTCTCACATTTGTCTCTATTTTTATCGCGCCCAAGGTTTTCGTTGTGGCATGTTTTCCATTAAAAGCAAACTTAAAAACTTATGAAGAAATTTTATCCGGTTCTCTTGCTGCTCTGCTACCTGTTGAATACGCTAAAAGCCGAAGCCCAATCACAAGCCCAAACAAAATACAATGTGCTGTTCATCATTGTAGATGATATGAGCATTGCCTTTGACGCGTTTGGGAATCCTCAATCTCCGTCTCCTAATTTCGAGCGTTTGGTACAACATGGTGTTTGGTTTAAAACAACCTATGTTTCCTATCCCTTGTGCTGCCCAAGCCGTACAGCAACTTTTAGTGGGATGAGGCCGGATTCAAATGGCGTGGTGAATAACGGGACAACTAACCTCAGGTGGAAAATGGGAGCCGGTTTTAGATTTTTCCCTGAATACTTCCACGACAATGGTTATCACACGGAAAGCTTTGGAAAAGTTGGCCCTTGTGGAGAGGAAGACCAGGTATCATGGGATTACACATTTAAAGCTGACCATTCAAAAGGCCATTTCGACCATGTTCCTACCTGGTGGGTGGATACATTGGTAAAAACGATCGACGGCACTGAAGGAAGCATCAATGTTGATTCATTATTGGTGAAGATGGACAATCCGCCTTCTACGCCATACATGTATGGACTCGGACTTCAAACGCACAATGCCTTCACACCAATTTTGGATAGCTGGAACACTATCGGCGATTCTACCGCACAGGAGTTGGTACAGCTCGACCGATATGGTACAAAAACGGACGTTAAGGGTACCAGTTCAAGGAAAATAAAAATGCCCGGCGGCCCTTCCAATGATACGGCGGATATTCCGTCGCCTGCGTTCAACAAGGATTTTTATCCGCTGTACGGTAGAAGAAAAGTCCAGGATATACGACATGCTTATTTTGCGGAAATGATGGAGGCAGATCACAACCTTGGAACGGTACTTGACGAACTTGACAGCAAAAATCTTTGGGATAATACGATAGTAATTTTTACAAGCGATCATGGCTTACATATGGGTGAACACCAGGGCATATTCTTAAAAAACACACTTTTCGAGGAATCGCTTCGAATACCTTTTGTCGTTTGTGCACCCGGAAAATTGAAAGGTGCCGTTTGTCACCAACCGGTGGAAATGATCGATCTGTATCCAACCCTGATTGAACTTTGTGGTTTGGCTTCAAAGCCCGGCCAGCAAGGATCCAGCCTGGTTCCGCTTTTGGAAAATCCTAATGCTCCATGGAAAGAGGCCGTTTTCTCACAGAGGGCGCTCGATCTCGACCAGGCCAAATACGGAGACCCGCAGGGCAGGTCAGTGAGAACAATGAAATGGCATTATAATAACTGGGGCAGTTTCGGTGAAGAGTTGTACGACATGAAGGCGGATCCTCATGAATATACCAACCTGGCAAATGACACCGCTTATGCAGATGTTTTAAAACACATGCGCAGGTTGCTCGGAGAGTTTGTAGCGGGTACTGCGTTAACCGCACCCACGTACACAAAGAGCACCTATTTCATGGATGCTGACGGAGACGGATATGGTAACGACATGGCAACGACGACAGCTTATTTTGCACCGCAGGGATATGTAGCAAAGGGCGGAGACTGCGATGATCATAACACGCAGGTCTACCCGGGTGCAAAAACGTGCAGCTCCCAGGCGCTAAGCAGTTCGCTCTCATCTCAAAAATTTTCTGTGTTTCCGAATCCGACCGCAGATAAAGTAAACATTAGCTTCACGAATGATAAAGCTGGCGGCAACATATCGTTGAATGTTTATGATATGGGAGGAAAACTCGCGCTTAGCAAAAAAGATGTGGCGAGGACAGGCAAAAACACTTACCAGTTATCACTCGGGCATTTTGCCGCAGGAACATATACTGTGGAATTAAGGGCAAGCGATGGCAGTGCACTTCAACAAACGAAAGTGATAGTGAAA
>DASQJI010000109.1:0-1857 GCA_035631175.1 Parafilimonas sp. | reverse complement strand
AGCTTATGTTTTAGCCACCAATATTCGCCGCGCAAATAAATGATGCCAAACGCAGCGCCTATCGTGTAACCGCAGATGATCATGCCTTCGATCATCGATGCGGCCTGCGTATTCATCAGAACACGGTCTTTAAATGTGCCTGGTTCACCTTCGTCGGCATTGCATATCACAAATTTTGGTGACGCTGGTTGCACCCTGGCTGCCTCCCATTTTTTCCAAGTGGGATAATAAGCACCGCCGCGACCGGCAAGCTCTGATCTTTTTATCTCACTGACCACTCCTTCCGGACCGAGCTTTCCGGCTTTCGCCAACGCGGAACCAGGCACCATTTTTTCAAAGAAGACAGATCGATGGGGCGTATGGCGAATGTTATCAGCTGGTGTATCGCAAATCGAGGCAGGATCTGCACCATTTTTTAGTTTCGATATAATGTCTTTTACTTTTATCCCATTTAGGTTCGTGAATGGATAAAAATTTATCAGCGCTGATGGTTCCTGGTCGCTCAGACCAATGCACGGCGTTAAGAAAAGACCGAATGTGCCAGTACGATCAACCGAACCAAACGTAGTTCTCGTTTCTCGTTCAAACGTTTCTTTTATTCGATTGAATCCCTTGATATCTGCGACTATGCTGTTGTTAAGATAGACCGTGTATTTGCCTGCCGGCCTCCGATGAAAAAAATGATAAAAGGAAACAACTCCTTCCACTTCAATGGTCGAAATGTTGTATTCGTCGGCTATTTGTTTTACAGCCTGATCGGTGATATAGCCAACGGTATTTTGTAATTTCCAGAGCTTGTCAAGTATGCCGCTTCGCTTAGACTCTGTGAATTCTATCGTTGCATTATCGGCCATAACATCTTTAAATTATTGGCTCTAACTTCCTGGATTTACGGGCGCCGCTAAGCTATTTAAATCGATGAGTGTGAAGCATGACGTTTATCATAGCATCGATTAACAATGGTCATTCCTGTTAAATTTTTACTGGGGTCATGACAAGGATCATACAACAACATGACGCAATGCATCTCCGGTTGTACGGTTATTCTGAAAATTTACAAGTCAAAAAAAAATTATGAAAGCGATCGTTGCACTTGCAGCCCTTTTGATTCCAATAATGTCGTTTGCACATCCCGGCCATGGTTCAACGGACGGTTACAACCTTATACATTATTTTGTCGAACCTGAGCACGCTGTATTCACGTGGACGTTTGTTTTGATCGGCGTTTGCCTGGTGAGTATGTATGGCGTAAAAAAGCGAAAGACGGATCGGGCGAATCCCGTTTAGTTTCTTAGCGTTGATTTATGGATCGTAGCGATAAACCTCTTTGCCGTCGATAAACGTCGACTTAACATATATTTCTTCATTCTCTTCAATAACGTCTCCCAATTTTTTGTTCAATAAAATAAAGTCGGCACGCTTGCCAACTTCAATACTTCCATTGCCAATATCAGTGCCGTTAGCTTTTGCAGCACCGAGGGTGTACGCATAGATCGCTTCTTGCAAAGAAATTTTTTCACCCCGACCAATTATGTTTCCTTCGATGTCTTTTCTGAAAACAGCGGCCTTGATCCCGCTTATCGGGTCGAGATCTTTTACAACAGGTGCATCACTTGAGAGAGCCAGGTTTATTTTATTATTTAAGATCTTTCTGTACGGGTATAAGCTGTGTAAACGTTCGGCTTCCAAATATTGCTCGAAATTTTTTCCGAGCTCCTTCAGAAAAATACTTTGTGAAACGCAATGGATATTTAACTCGTGCATTTTTTGTAAGTGATGATCGGATGGCAATCCAAGATGCTCGATCCGTAAAATCAAATCATTGCGAATCTTCCTGACGCTTTCATAAACCCGCAA
>DASQJI010000108.1:0-5583 GCA_035631175.1 Parafilimonas sp. | reverse complement strand
GGCTGCCTTAACGCCGGCTGTGTCGCCATCATAAATGATCGTAAGGTTATTCGTATATTTTTTTATAAGCCGGAGCTGGTCGGCAGTTAAAGAGGTGCCCCCGCTTGCAACAACATTTTCCATTCCCGCCTGGTGCAGGCTAATAACATCTGTATATCCCTCTACCAATAAACATTCGTTGTTCTTATCAATGGCGTGCCGCGCAAAATAAGAGCCGTACAAAATTTTGCTCTTTACATAAATTTCATTTTCCGGCGTGTTGATATACTTCGGGCCTTTATCCATGCTGCCAATGACCCTTGCACCAAAACCGATGATCTTGCCAGTGGTATTATGAATTGGAAATATGATACGTCCGCGATAATTATCAACAAGCTCATCGTTGCGAATAACGGAAAGCCCGCTTCTCAGTAAGATGTCTTTACTGAATTGCTGTTTTAAGGCCGCCGACGAGAAATGATCGCGCTGTTGCGGATTGTATCCGATCTGAAATTTTTTCATGATCGTCTCGCCAAAGCCGCGCTCTTCCATGTATGTAAGCGCATTGTTCTGTCCTTCTTCCGAAGAAAACAATTGCTCGCTGAAAAATTTTTGCGCGAAATTGTTCAGCGCATGGAGGCTCTCGGCGACCTGTTGCTGCAGTTTTACCTCGTCGCTAACAATGGTCTCTTCAATTTCAACATTGTAACGTTCCGCCAGCCATTTCAACGCCTCGATGTAGCTGTACTTTTCATGCTCCATCAGGAAGGTGATGGCATTCCCGCTTTTACCACACCCGAAACATTTATAGATCTCTTTCGACGGCGAAACGGTGAAGGATGGAGTTTTCTCGTTATGAAAAGGACAGAGCCCGAGATAATTTGCGCCCCGTTTCTTCAGTTTCACAAATTCAGTCACGACATCGATGATATCAATGCGGTTTGTGATCTGTTCTATGGTTTGCGGAGAAATCATCTGCGGGCATCAAAAATACTCTCCTACCAGAATCCTTTACGATCTTTTTAAGCACAAGTTTTCCAAAAACAATTACCATTGCTGTTTAAGAAAACCTATCACAGGATGAATCAAGTCGTTATACGGCAAGCTACTGCTTCTGACGCGGAACTAATAGCCGACCTCAGCCGCGAAACCTTTTATAATGCGTTTGCTCCTTACAACACCAAAGCAAACATGGACAAGTTCATGAATGAAGTTTTTACCAGGGAAAAGCTGATTGCCGAGGTTGCTGCTCCAGGCAATATTTTCCTGCTCGCATTTGTCGGCGATGAACCTGCGGGTTATGTGCGAATGAGAGATAAAAACCTTCCCGAAGAGCCGCTCGGTACGGATAATATCATTGAGATAGCAAGAATCTACACCGCATCCTCAGAAATTAGCAAAGGCATAGGCAGCCTTATGCTGAAGGAATGCGTATCTACTGCAAAAGAAATGCGGCGGCAGTATATTTGGCTGGGAGTATGGGAAAAAAATGATAAGGCTATCCGCTTTTATGAAAGACACGGTTTCAAAACGTTTGGCGACCACACTTTTATGCTAGGCGACGACGTACAGACCGATCTGCTGATGGCTCGACAAGTAGAACTATAAGATGACAATGTCCCATATTTCTCAATTACCTATCGCGTCAATAGGAATTCTCGATGCATAGCCGTACATTCGCCGCAAATTTTTATAAAAACAAAACTCGTTTGCATGGAAGCTACAAAAAACATCGTCTGGCATGCCACGACCATCACTAAGCAGGACCGCCACCGCATGAATGGGCACAAATCTGCAATTCTGTGGTACACCGGTCTTTCCGGCGCCGGCAAGTCAACCCTCGCTAACAAAGTAGAAGAAAAATTATTTGAAAGAGGAATTCACACCTATGTGCTCGATGGGGATAACATTCGCCACGGGTTGAACAAAGGCCTTGGATTCAGCACCGAAGACCGTAAGGAGAACATCCGCCGCATAGGTGAAGTTTCAAAACTGTTTGTGGACGCGGGGGCCTTCGTATCTACGGCTTTCATTTCTCCCTACCGCGAAGATCGCGATATGGTGCGCCAGTTAGTTAACGATGGAGAGTTCATCGAAATTTTTGTAAACGCTCCGCTTGATGTTTGCGAAGAACGCGATCCAAAAGGTTTATATAAAAAAGCACGCGCCGGCGAAATAAGAAATTTTACGGGTATTGACGATCCGTATGAAGCACCTGAAAACGCTGAGCTGACGATTTACACTGGTGAAAAAAGCCTGGAAGAATGTGCCCTGGAAGTGATAAGCTACCTGGAATCGAACGGTTACATGGAGGAGATGGAATCTTAATTTTTTATCATTAAAAATATTCATACATGAATCAACCACATGGTGGGGTGCTGGTGAACAGAATCGCTACCGGCGCGCGCCAACAGGAATTAGAAGAAAAAGCGCAGGGTCTTTTCCAGCTAACCATTGAAGATCGTTATGGCGCTGATGTGGAAATGATCGCTATTGGTGCTTTTAGCCCGCTGACCGGTTTTATGGGAAAAGCGGACAGTGAATCGGCGATCGAAAAAATGCAATTGACGAATGGCCTTGCATGGGGAATTCCGATCTTATTGCCAGCGGGTGATAAATACGATGAGATTAAGACAGGAGAAGAGATCGCGTTGCTCGATAAAACCGGCCGTGTGCTTGCAATCATGACCGTTGACGAAAAGTTCGAACTCGATCTTGCGAACCTTTCTCAAAAATGTTTTAAGACAACGGAAGAGAAACATCCCGGAGTTGCGGCGATCCTGAGAGGTGGCAACAAATTTATCGCCGGTCCGCTCGAGATGGTAAACCGCCCGTTACGTAAAGAAGACATCAACGAGAAATATTATCTTGATCCTTCTGAAACAAGAGCCGAATTCGAAAGACGAAATTGGAAAACGATCGTTGCTTTTCAAACGCGCAATCCGATTCACCGCGCACACGAATACCTGATCAAGTGTGCGCAGGAGATCGTTGACGGAGCTTTAATTCATCCTATTGTTGGAGAAACAAAGAGCGACGACATTCCTGCACCCGTGCGTATGAAATGTTACGAGGCCTTGATAGAGAATTATTTCAATCCTGACAATACAAAGCTGAGTGTTTTGCCAACAGCAATGCGCTATGCAGGGCCGCGCGAAGCGATCAATCACACGGTCATCAGGAAAAATTACGGTTGTACACATATGATCATCGGCCGCGACCATGCTGGCGTTGGAAGCTATTACGGTACCTACGAAGCACAGGAATTGATGGATGTGCAGGGACCGAAGATTGGTATGCAGATATTGAAATTCGAAAATACTTTCTGGTGTAAGAACACGGAAAGCATGGCAAGCAGCAAAACGGCGCCACAGAATCCTGACATCGTTTCTCTAAGTGGCACGAAAGTAAGAGAGATGCTGGCTAATGGACAACGACCTCCTTCAGAGTTCTCACGTCCATTGGTTGCAGATATATTAATTGAATGGGCAACGAGTAAAGCCGAAGTGCCCGCTTGATAAATAATTTTTTTATGGAAAAGGTCGTTCAAAAAGAGCGACCTTTTCTTTATTTATGCCATAATCCAATTTTTAAGAACGCCATAACTCGCGTTCAGTTTTCAAACCTTGCATACCCGTTTTTTTGCAGCCAAGTTCTCACCTCATCAACATTTTCGATCATGTCGCTAATACTTTCCGGGTTTAATTTCCTGGCTGCCTCCGGAACCTGCACGTTTGAAACGCCCAGGAAATCTGTGATGCGCCTGATGGCATCATCCCAATCGGAAAGATCTTCGTAACGAATTTTGATATGGTCCATGCCGGACACAATGGCCTCAAGCTTCTTATTTTGATCGATGATATGCTGCATTTTCCCTTGCAACGCATTTGTATCAACAAGCAGTTTAGAAAGTGGCTGTGAAGGCTCACCATCGTCCTGGTAATGGTAGATGCCGGTTGCCCGCGCACGCAGATCTGAAATGGCGTTACGAAACACATTTTCCCGGATCAACAAGATCACCTTGATATGATTTCTGGTGAGATAAGACAGCAGGCCTGGCGTGTAAAATGTTTGATAGTACATCAATTTAAAACCTCTCGCCCTGAAATTTTCAGTCGATGCATTGGTAAAGAAATCATCCAAATATGTTTTTAGTATAAAAAAGGTTCTCGGATAATTGATGACGTAATTTATTTTTTTGCTGACGAATTTAAATTTCCAAAACCGGAATTGGTGTGGGCTGAAATAATCGCGGAAGCTAAAATGAAAGATCTCGTCGTCGCAAAAAATTTCGGGGTGTTTATTAAGCGATTTACTTAACAATGTAGAGCCTGTTCGCGGAAGCGTAAATATCACAAATTTGGTAGTGCCCATGACTTTGTAAAAATTTCAGGCGATCATTCTAAATGGTGCGGATAAGTCGTTTGCAAAAGATCTTCTACTTCTTTAAAATTCTCTACGCCGTCCCGCCAGTCATTTGAGCTTGTTTTTGTAAGCACCGGCTGCATATCGATCCGGTCAACATCGAGAAAAGAAAAAACTTTGTTTAGCGTGTTTTGCCAGTCGTCCAGGTCTTCATACTCAATAACAAGCTTGTCCATGCCATTGGTGACATCGAGAATTGAGCGGTTAATAGCTTCGAGTTCATCAACACGGTTTTTTAGCAGAGCCGCGTTTACATACACTTTCTGATCCATGATCTCTGTATGACGTTCGGAATGAAAGACGCCGGTTTGTCTAGCGCGAAAACTGGAGAGAGCTTCCTTAAACGTATTTCTTCTTGTAAGAATGATCACCTTAAAACGATTCTGGCGCATATAATTCCATACGGTAGGAAAATCCTTTATGTGTGCGACCATCAGTTTGAAGCCGCGGACGTTTTTATTCAGTTCCCGGGCCGCGTAAAACTTTTTGATGTGCTTTACCGCAAACAAGTAACCATTGATGTAGTTTGCTATGGCAAAAAGTTTTCGTGAGATGCCCTTTTTCTTTTTCGTTCCCCAAAACGGAAAATGCCATTCAGGATGATAGATCTCGTCTCCAGGGTGAAACAATTCGCCGGCGCAAAAAATTTCCGGATGCTGGTCCAATGTGCGCGTTAAAACGGTTGACCCGCTTCTTGGTGCCGTAAGAATAAAAAAGTGCGAGTTCATCAGCTTAATTTGATCATAGCGCATTGAACATTTTTCCAAGTGCGCTCAACAGCTTTTTGTCTTCATAGAAAGAACGCCATGAATTATCGGCTGCAATCGGTTTGCTCTCAAACCTGCCGGGGGTGCCCGCGATCGTATGATCATTCGTTAACTCCATTACTTCGGGCGCCGCAAATTTCTTGAGCCCAAATGAAGAACAGATCGTGTCTAAAGCTTTTTGAGGTTCATCGGCGACAACTTCATAACGCAGCTTCAATGTATTTTGTTTGTCCATACAACTGAGCACTGCCTTGCACAATTTTTTGTAAGCATAGCTGTCGAGCATCGTTTCATAGGCTCCCTTGTCAGACCGTTTATTCACCTGCCACCTTTTTAGTTTAGAAAATGTAACCGCGCGCAAGTCGCGTACCAGCCAGATGAATTTGGCATCAACCTCTTTGCATTCATACAC
>DASQJI010000107.1:0-6719 GCA_035631175.1 Parafilimonas sp. | reverse complement strand
TGCTTATTATTTCTTAGTTTGTTTCTCTTCGAATTCAATACCATGAACAAAGATGAAAAAAGCAATACGCATTCCGCCAAATATGAATTAATAAGGGGCTGGTTGCAATTCCCAAAAGATTTTCACACAGGCCAGGTCGCAGGTGTTAGTGTTGATAAAAATCAAAACGTTGTTTTCTTTCAGAGAACCGACAGAGAATGGACGGGACAATTTCCTGATTCTTTGATCTCGTCTAATACCATTTTTCTTGTTGATAAGGAAACGGGTAGAATATTGAATGGTTGGGGCGCGAATTTGTTCATCATGCCGCACGGACTCACTGTTGATAATGACGATAATATCTGGGTTACGGACGTGGCACTTCAACAGGTGTTCAAATTCAGCCATGATGGGCAGTTATTAATGAAATTAGGTGTTCCCAAAACACCAGGCGATGATTCTGCTCACTTCAATCTTCCCACCGATGTTGCGGTGGCGCGTGATGGCTCTTTTTATGTGAGCGATGGTTATGAAAACAGTCGCATTGTAAATTTTTCTAAGGAAGGAAATTATCTTTTTGAATGGGGTAAGAAAGGGACAGGCCCCGGTGAATTTAATATACCGCATAGCATTTCCCTGGATTCGCGTGGAAATGTTTATGTAGCTGACAGGGAAAATAACCGTATCCAGAAATTCGATGGCAACGGAAAGTTTTTGGTTGAATGGAAAAATGATGAAGCAACCAATTTATTTGCTGTGTCAGTTAGCCGGGCGGATAAGATTTTCGCCGTGGATAACCTATATGTAAATGATAGCCTCCCCATGGGCGACGACGTTCTGCAATTTGATGCAAACCTGGATCTGCAAATGCGTTTTGGACGGAATGACTCATCAATTGACGGAAATTCCTTGTATCATGATATTGCCGTAGACGATCAAGAAAATATCTATGTAGCAGATGTTGGGCGTTCAAGAATCGAAAAATTTAAGAAGGTGCGCAACAATTAATACAGGCCATCTTATTTCGTAGACCGGCTGCATAACGACCAATTTCTTTCAGCAAACTATTACCGCCTCTATGTGCAACAGCTTCCCGAGTTTCTGAATTTTTGATGCGATATGTCCGATGCCAACAGCGCAATGATGCGCAGGCCCGTGAACGTTCCACTCATTTACAAATCTTCTTGCACCCAACGGAAATCTATAGCGGCTGTTTGTGTTGCCAATTTGAAGTATCGGCCCTGTCACCGATTCTCCCTCTGCGACAAGGAATATGAAACCGCCATCTCTTTTTTCAACAACACTCAATAGCGTAACGGGTCCATGTTTGACAGACATTTCCACTGACAGTCCCTTGCCAACTTTTCCGTGATAGACTTGTAAAGGCCTCAGTTTCGTTTTGCCTTCGGCAATCGCGATGTGGCCGGGACCATCATGTCCCATTAAGACCACATCATCTTTGAAATCCATCGCATAGTATTCAGTGAAAGAGCCACCTGCACCAAAAGTGTCCATGATCTTCATAGCCTGGACATTCTTTATTTCGTATTCACCTGCAACCGGAATGCCCCTCGCAGTCAACAGCGAATTACCGGGAATTATTGAGGCGATCGCGTCTTCGTTTTCCGCATTACCGGTCCCTTTGTAATAATATGCCAGTGAACCAAGCTTATACTTTTTCACTAGCCCGTCAAGTGCAACGGACGTGATCGCTGCACTTACTAAATCCTCCTGTTTGCATTCAACGTCTATAGCAAATGTTTCATGAAAGAGTTGCAGGCGGTCTTTTTTTTCTTCGTCAGTCACTTCTTTACGGAATGCGACTAGTTCTTCCACTTCCAGCAATTCAATATGGCCCGCAAAATGTGCATATAGTTGAGTAAGATCTGTATAAATGTCAAGCATGCCGCTATAATAATGCCCGAGACAACCGAGCCGGTTGTATTGCATCGTGTGCATCACCTTCGCCGCTTCTATCCATTCCGTTATTTCATTCCAGCATGCATCATCTTCGTTTAAGATGCCAGTAACCTGGTAAAAATTTATTCCTGTTCTCCTAAAAACATTTGCAATCTCCGGAACCGCGCATGGTGAGCAGTGCGCGAGCCATTCGCCAGTCATCGCCGTGCGGTCGCTCATTGCGTTGAACGCATCATAATCGATAGCCGGCTCAGGAGAAAGATTCAAAATAATGACAGGCGTCTTTGATCTTTGTACTACCGGCAACACCGTTGACGACAACGCATACGTGGTCACATGAAGAAAAATGACGTCGACGTCTTCCTGCCTGAATAATTTCCCAGCGGCAAACGCTTTGTCGACATTGTCGACAAGACCGGCGTTGATCACACCACAATTTACAACGGTTAATTTTTCTTCAACTAGTCTCAGATAACCTTCCAGCCGTTGTTTCAATCCATCAAACTGGGGCCAGTATGCCTCGAGTCCGATACCAAACAAGCCGATTTTTAATTCCACATCATCCATAAATAAAAGTATCGATTTTTAGATTTCATCCAGGGTAGATGCGGAAGTGACGGCTTGCAACATTGCAGCATTTTATTTCCCACCTGTCAGAATTCGCAATCTTCCCGGCCACTTCTTATTATTGACAATCGAGTTGTAATAAATTATGCCGTCCTCTATTTTAGTTACCTGGACTTCCATTTTATCGCCGGGATGAAACGGGAAATTTGGAATGGTAATGGCTGTCATGGTCATGATATATTCGCAGTTATTTATCCAGGTTAATTTTGACCGGATATAATACTTCCCGTCATTATGATATTCCGTATGAACCGTGTCTTTAATGATGATATATGCTGACGTATCTTCAATGTCCAGGTATTTGAACGTTCCGTTTTTCAATACACCACAATCCGTTTTCGAATTTTGAGAAAAGGCCGCCGAAGTGATTAAGAACAATAAGCAACTTAAACATCTATAAGGTTTCATTGACGTGCAAATTTTTTAGTGAATCTCTGCTGTTTGAAATTGCGCCCTTGAAAAATATTTGTGACTGTGTGTTTTTTGTTGTTGCCGTGCCACATCATCCGGTGGAAAGATAACATTTGTTGCCCAGGAAGAATTCCGTCATCCGGTGGTGTAAACGCTTGTTGATTTCTATTCAACAGTTGAATGGCTGCCGGATAGCAGCGGATACCCCGCTGATGCTCCGTGCGCAGGTTTGTGGCGAAGTAGCAGCGTATAGCCGGAACAAAAGATGAGCAATGATATTAGTCGACAGCCCACAAAAATGATGATTTACTTCCGGCATGACGTCAACTTGGTTGCATTTGCTCAGCCGCATTAGGCAAGAGAACAATCAACCTCTTCACGTCATCCCCGCGAAGAAACGGATTGTGCAATTGCGTTTTGTTTTATTCAGGTGGACATCTGTTTGCTTTAACCTTAATGCTTTAAATTTAAGATGTCCGCATATCCGGAAAATGCGGGAGAACTTGCGGTCCGGTCATAAGAATATCTATGAACGCCCATTAATTGCCCAATTGGCTTTTACAAACTATTTTCGCAGCTTTAAGATTCCGTTTGTTCAAAGAATGGCAATCTGAAATCTAAAAATCTGCAATCATCATGGCATACGACGTAATTGTTATTGGCAGTGGTCCGGGTGGTTACCCTGCAGCTATCCGCGCATCACAACTAGGGTTTAAAACGGCGATCA
This sequence comes from Parafilimonas sp., assembly GCA_035631175.1. Taxonomy (GTDB): domain Bacteria; phylum Bacteroidota; class Bacteroidia; order Chitinophagales; family Chitinophagaceae; genus Parafilimonas. The sequence continues at coordinate 3,055 of DASQJI010000107.1, read as the reverse complement.
TTGAAAGAGAAAGCCTGGGCGGCATCTGCCTTAACTGGGGTTGCATTCCCACGAAAGCTTTGCTGAAAAGTGCGCAAGTGTTTGACTACATGAAGCACGCCGGCAACTATGGGTTGTCTGCCTCGGAGGTGAAACAGGATTTTAGTGCGGTCATCAAACGCAGCCGCGGCGTAGCCGACAAAATGAGCAAAGGCGTTGCCTACCTGATGAAAAAAAATAAGATCGATGTGATCATGGGAACTGCGAAGATCGTTTCTAAGGGAAAAATAGAAGTCGTCGCTGCTGATAACTCCAAACAAACTGTTGAAGCAAAATACATTATTGTCGCCACCGGTGGCCGCAGCCGGGAACTACCGAATTTGAAACAGGATGGTAAAAAAATTATCGGTTATCGTGAGGCGATGGTCCTGCCGCAGCAACCAAAAAGCATGATCGTCGTGGGCAGCGGCGCAATAGGTTCTGAATTTGCGTACTTCTACAACAGCATGGGAACAAAAGTGACTATTGTCGAATTCATGCCGCGCATTGTGCCGGTAGAAGACGAAGAAGTATCCAAGGAACTGGAAAAGCAGTACAAGAAGCAGGGCATTGAGATCATGACGAGCGCAACCGTTGAGGCGGCTGACACGTCAGGCAACGGTGTTAAGGCAACAGTGAAAAAACAGGATGGCAGCACGGTAACCATTGAAGCAGATATTTTGTTAAGCTCTGTCGGTGTTGTTGCCAACGTGGAAAATATTGGTCTCGAAGCTGCGGGCATAAAAACTGAAAAAGGAAAGATCGTGGTTGACAAATATTTGCAGACGAATGTGCCGGGATTCTATGCTATCGGCGACTGCACGCCAAACCAGGCACTCGCACACAAAGCAAGTCGTGAAGGAATTGTTGCTGCAGAACATATCGCATACGTTGAAAAGAAATCGTCTCATTTACCTGAGCCATTGGATTATGGAAACATCCCGGGATGCACGTACTGTGTTCCTGAAGTTTCAAGCGTGGGCATGACGGAAAAAGCAGCGAAAGATGCGGGCATGGAAATTAAAGTTGGAAAATTTCCGTTCCAGGCAAGCGGGAAGGCGACTGCGGCCAGCGCAACGGAGGGTTTTGTAAAAGTGATCTACGATGCAAAATACGGAGAGCTGCTTGGCGCACACATGATCGGATTTAACGTAACGGAGTTGATAGCAGAAGTGGTTACTGCACGCAAGCTGGAAACCACCGGCCACGAAATTCTGACTGCCGTACATCCGCATCCCACGATGAGTGAAGCGGTGAAGGAAGCAACGGCGGTTGCGTACGGGGAGGCGACAGACATTTAGGTGATGTTTCTCACAGATATCACAGATATGCACAGATTAGTTGATGATGCGAATCAAACTTTCTTTGTCGACCAGTTTAACGACATTGAAATTTACAAGAATACCCAATTTTTTATCAGCAAGTTTTAAGTAATTGAGCAGGCATTTTTTGTGTATTTCATGCAGGCACTCGACTGACTTTATTTCGATTATAATTTTATTCTCCACTAGTAAATCGAGTCTAAACCCAAGATCTAACGTTACAGTTTTGTAAAACACAGGCAACCCCGTTTGGGATGTGACACACAATCCGAGCGACGTTAACTCGTAGAACAACGCTGCTTCATACACACTTTCCAATAAACCAGGTCCTAATTCATTATGAACCGAAAATATCGCGCCGCGAATTTTATATGTTAGATCGTTTAAAGTCATCGATCCTGCAGATAACACAGATATACGCAGAATTTTCTTTCAGGAAGAACAGTTTAACGGTTGGGTTGAAACAACAAATATCTGCGCGCATCCGTGCCATCTGTGAGATCTTGATTTAAGATTTGCTCACAGATCGAAACAGAAACTTCAAATTAATAGATGGGTTTAATAACTTTCTGAAATAAAAGATTATCTCTGCTTAGCGGTGGCATCCGTGACAGCCTGATTTAGAATTTGCTCAGAATAACACAGATGGACACAGAAATTTCAAATTGAGACATGTGTTTGACAACCGTCGTGCAAAAACAAACATCTGTGCTCATCCGTGGCATCTGTGAGACTACAATCCAATGATCGTCTCGCTCAATAGCATTGCAAGCTTATCATCAGCCTTAACAGCCGTTGCGATAATCTCTTCGATAGCAACAGGCTTGAGGTTATCGGGATCGCATTCATCCGTGATCACTGAAATAGCGGCACAAGGCAACTGCATGTGGTTGCAGGCGATCACTTCGGGTACGGTTGACATGCCAACCATATCGGCGCCAATAATTTTTAGGTAGCGATACTCTGCTTTTGTTTCGAGATTCGGACCATTCACGGCAGCGTACACACCTTGCTTTAATTCGACGTTTAACTGAACCGCGTTTTGCAATAGCGTGTTCATTAGTTGAGGTGCGTACGGTTGACTCATATCCGGGAAGCGCGGACCCAGGTCATCAAAATTTTTTCCGGCGAGGGGATTTCCGTTTTGCAGGTTGATATGATCGTTTATTAAGACCAGGTCTCCTTTCTTGAAACTGAGATTGATGCCACCGGCTGCGTTTGTGAGAAAAAGATTCTTAACGCCAAGCAATCTCATTACACGCACTGGGAAAACAACCTGCTGCAGATCATACCCTTCATAGAAATGAAATCGGCCCTGCATGAGCAGCACACGTTTTCCTTTGATGCTGCCATACACCAAATTTCCTTTATGAGACTCAACCGTTGATAGCGGGAAATGGGGAATAGATGAATAAGGAATGATCTTTTGATCTTCCACGTGTTCTAATAATTTATGCAAACCGGTGCCGAGCACAACCCACACCTCAGGTGCTTCAATTCCGTTTGACAGTAAATAATCGCAGGCTTCTTTAAACTGGTTCATGTGCAGATAGTGTTCACGCAAATGTGATGATTTTTTTTAAGCCCGGGTGTTTGATTTTCGCAATGTAAAGCGATCGTTCTAAATGACAAACGAGAAACTGATTGTGTTGAGGCATCAAAAATTGATGATCCAGTGAGCGACGAGACCATTATACTTTTTGACGCTTCGTGAC
>DASQJI010000106.1:0-2225 GCA_035631175.1 Parafilimonas sp. | reverse complement strand
AGTCGACGAATTGCTGCTGAAATAAGCGCCGTAGGGACAGCCGCGGTGACAAAGATTTCTCGCCATACATTTCCCTCTTCCGTTGTGCGGTTGTGTGAGCACAGCCATTCTGCTCTGAATTAAATTTCTTTCGTGGAATTTTTCTTGAATCGTTTGCTTCAAATGTTTTTCGAGGCAGTTCATTTCGAATGGTGGAATAAATTGGCCATCGGGAAGTTGTGGCAGCCCCTCATTCTTTCCGCTAACACCGATGAAACGTTCAACATAGTCGTACCATGGAGCAATATCTTTATAACGAATGGGCCAATCGATGCCAACACCTTCCTCGAGGTTTGCATTGAAGTCAATATCGCTAAACCGGAACGTGTGTCGCGACCACAATAAAGATTTGCCACCCGTCTGATTGCCTTGTATCCATAGAAAAGGCTTGGCCTGGTTGTACGGATGCTCGCTGTCTTTTAAGAAGAAATGCTTATCATCCTGCCCGAAATGGTACACTGTACTTTGAACGGGGTAATTGTGCAGATCTTCTTGTGTTAACATGTTCCGGTTCGGCAGCTCCCATGGATCCAGATTTGCGGTCGTGTAATCTGTAACATGTTTTACATCACGACCACGTTCAAGCACCAATGTCTTCAGTCCTTTCTCAGTAAGTTCTTTTGCGGCCCATCCGCCCGAAATTCCAGATCCAACTACGATCGCATCGTACGTATTCATATTTTATTTTTTGAAAGAATGATTTTTTAAATCGCGGTCCGAATTGAATCTGCCATTGCCCATGCACATCTTTACCAATACATAAGAAATGTTTTTGCGAGCGCTTTATCGCCTTCTTTATATGGAATGCATGCGTTATAATCGCCCGGTACTTTTACATAGTTCAATGCTGTTGTCATTCCTTCCTGTGATGTGAAGTAGCCGATCAATGCGACTTTTTTTATGATCCGGAACCATGCCTGGTCGCTACTGTCTTTAAATGCAGCTTCATCTGTTTTCTTTACAGCTTCCAGTTTTTCTTTTGAAGAAAGGGACGAAAATTTTGATTGTTCATTCAATTGCTGAAGACCTTTTTTGATCATTTGCTGATCATTATTATTCATGCAGTTTTTAACGACGAGGTCAATGAAGTATGGCACCTGTACCTGTAATGCACCCGCTGTACCGGTGGCGGGTATCAGGACATCGCTTATGTCTTCGATCATATGAAATTCTTCTTCAGTAAAGAATCCCGCTCTGGATGTTTTGTTTTTTGTTTGACAGGAAGAAAGAAATTCGGAAACAATGGCCGGAAAACTGCTGTACAACGTTATAGCACCCAGGCCCTTGATCACATTGCGGCGATGCATGAATAATGGTTTTGGTTTTAAAAGTAATTGTTTAAAGAAAACGTCTGCGAGAAATTTTTTTCAAAAGGATAAACAGTCTAATATTACGTAAATGACAGATCAGTCTCCTTCAGAAGTAACACCATTTATGCCAGCCGAATCGATCGATTATGCGGATGGTTCAGTGGTTAGCAAAATGATCACCAGGAAACCAGGCGGAAATATTACGCTGTTTGCTTTCGACAAAGGCGAAGAGCTTGCGGAACACAGCTCTTCGCATGACGCGCTCGTGCAGGTTCTCGACGGTGTAGCAGAAATTACAATCGGCGGAAACCTATCTCGTGTTGAGCGCGGATACTGCATTTTACTTCCGGCAAACATTCCGCACGCTCTTAAAGCAACGGAAAAATTTAAAATGATGCTGACAATGATTAAAAGTTAAGTTGTTCGTGCTATTGGTTGAAAACTGCCAGCTCATTTTCCTTAGTGTGTCGTCGTGCCTTCAAGACCTCGCGGTTTAAAAAGAAATTCTGAAAACCACAAAGACACGAGGGCACTAAGTTTCAGTAAGATTCATGGAACCTTTAATTTTAATCGCATAACTCGTCAAAGTCAGAGATTGAAACGAACTAAATGAAAAGCAGAACGCCGATCAAACGCAACGCAGCAATTGTAGAGCTCTCAAAAGACCACCATTTTGGTTTGTTGCTTGTTTGGAAAACGAGGGAAGGTTTGAAGAGATCAATTGAACCGGAAAGGATCGGCCGCTACATTATTCATTTTTTCGAAACGGAATTGAAAACGCATTTTAAAGAAGAAGAGGAGTTGCTGTTCGTTGAAGTTCCGCAAGACAATAAACTCAGAATGCAGGCCGAAGCAGAGCATAAAAATATTTATGAG
>DASQJI010000105.1:0-2115 GCA_035631175.1 Parafilimonas sp. | reverse complement strand
AACTCCGCGATGCCTTCAATTGCTGCATCCGCAATTAACGAGTGCTTCGCAAACCCGAGGTAATCATTGGAAGCGAGATTAACAAGCGCGCCTGACACGGCATCATGCTGTTGCGCCGACCCATCAACCTCTCTGCGATAAAGATATATACCTCTTTCTTTCGCCTCGCTGACTAACTCATGTGCGATCGATACACGCTCTTCGAAATACAGCTTTGAAATAACATCCTTATTTTTCAGGCCATGGTAATATTTATCACAAAGCGCCGAGATACCTTCCTCATCAGCCATCGCTTTCGGCGTCGTGATATTCGTTTTGTCAATGTTCATGAGCCGGGTATAATCAGGTGAACGAGGCAAGGCTTTCTCAACAAATTATTTTTGGTAGTAATGATCATCTGCTACAAGTAATGGTTATTTGATCAAACAATTAAACGATCGATATGCCGAATTTAAAAAATATATGCCGATACCGAAACATTAATTTCTCTTTCGTTCCGGTATGACAAACGCTGTTCTCACGTAATGTAACTGAAAAATGATTATGCTATCTTTAAACCATGGACAGATTATGTTGCACAATTTTGACTTTGACTCTTTTTTACACTGCCGCAAACAGCCAGACCGAGATCATGACCTGGCAGGACGGTAAGAAAGGTGCCGTTTCATTAACGTATGATGATGGCTCGATCAATCAATTTAAGTACGCGCTTCCGGTGATGAAGCGACTAAACCTGCCCGCAACGTTTTATATCATCACCGGGCCGATCCCAGGCTCGAAGTACCCGGGAAAATTCATCGGCCGGCCGGTGAGTGACATAATTAGTGAAACTGCAACGGTTCCAACAAATGCTGACAACTATTTCGAACGAGCTTCAGCAGCAAAATATTTGGGATACACAGGAGCAAATGCATATTATGATAGCAGTGCAATTCTTTTCGAAGACGGGAACGAAGCGCAATCATATGTAGTGATGGATTCATTGTATAGCAAAGTGAGAAACGGATCTCTAAAAAAAGGAATCGAATTAAGTATGGAAGTAGCGCAGGAAGCCGGGCTCACCTGGGACAGCATCAAAGCATACGCAGCGGAAGGCTACGAATTTGCGAGCCACACGATCACGCATGCGCACATGACCGTGCTTGATACCGCAAATATGTTTTATGAGCTCGAGAAAAGCAAAGAAGATATCAGGGATCATCTGGGGGATCAATACACTTTCACAGCCGAAATACCTTTTGGCATCGAGCATCCACGCGCCATGAAATATGCACTTCCGGCCTATCCTGCTTTGCGCAACATGATGACGGATCCGTATCTGGAAGAGATCAATCGCGGCTACAAAACGCAACCCGGCTCGTCAACAAAGGAATATGTTCAGTGGCAACGAGGCCCGGTTTCAAAAACTTCTTTGCAAACGATGCAGTCGTGGGTTGACACGACGCTCGCGCATCACAACATTTGGCTGGTGCTTGTATTCCATGGCGTAGACAACCTGGGATACGAGCCATTGTCGCATGAATTACTCGACACGTATTTTCAATACATAAAAAAGCATGGAAATGATCTGTGGATAGCCACTTTCAGTGAGGTGGCAAAGTATATGCGGGAACGAATGAATACCTCTTTAAAAACAGAAAAAGCCGGTGAGAAAATCGTTATTCATATGGAGCCTTCGCTCGATACGAGTGTGTACAACGTTCCGCTTACATTAAAGACTTATATCCCCGCAGCATGGAAAAGAGTACAAGTGAAACAAGGTGTACGAAGTGAACGGGCAGAGGCACAAAAAGACAACAAAGGCAGTTATATCTTTTTACATGCCCAACCGAATGCGTCAACAATTGAGTTGTCTGCCTCAAATGGAAATTGAAAGAGTCGTTTCTTCCATTCGCTGATAAGCAATAACAAACTTCCAAAACAAAATGCAGGAAACTTATATCGACAACAAAACTTTTGTAAAAGACGACTTTATTGCAAAACCGTTCAAACGCGGCGAATACGAAAAATGTGTTTTCAATCAGTGCGATCTTTCAAACAACGACCTTTCTGAATGCAAATTCATCGATTGCGAATTCAGTAGCTGCAATTTAACGATGGCAAAAATTGACAACA
>DASQJI010000104.1:0-2410 GCA_035631175.1 Parafilimonas sp. | reverse complement strand
CCGCTTTTCCGGCAGCAACCAGGAGGATATTACAGGAGGTGCGGCAAACAATTAAGAAAGCCGCTCCGCAAGCGGAAGAAGTTATCAGCTATAACATGCCTGCGTTTAAATTGCATGGCGTGCTTGTTTATTATGCCGGTTATCAAAAACATATTGGCTTTTATCCAACACCATCTGCTATAAAAGCATTTCAAAAGGAGCTAGCGCAATATGAAAGTTCAAAAGGGGCCGTTCAATTTCCCATCGACGAGCCCATGCCCGTTGAATTGATCACAAAGATCGTACAGTTCAGAGTTCGCGAAAACCTCGCGAAAGAAAAAGCCGGAAAGCAAACTAAATCGAAATAAGAATACTGAATATGCCGGACATTTATGTTATAAAAGATGATATCAAAGTTGCGTGTATAAAGGCCTTTTCATTCCCGGAAGGCATCGGCGGTGCGTGGGCTAAGCTATTTTCTTCTTTGCCTTCACAGGAAGGAAGAAAGTTGTACGGAATTTCTTACGGCGGTGACAACGGAAACATAACTTATCTGGCCGCGGTTGAAGAGTTGCATGAAGGCGAGGCAGATCAACTTGGACTGGAAAGTTTTGTTGTTCGAAACGGTGAATATGTAAGTGAATTTTTAGAAAATTGGCGTAGCGACGAAACACAGATCGCAAAAACTTTCCGTGAGCTGTTGAAAGATCCGCGAATTGACAGGAAAGAAGGTTATTGCGTTGAAATGTATCTTAACTCAAAAGATGTTCTATGCCTCGTAAAAGTTGATCCTTCAAACACCTGATCAGATATTCATTCTTAACTTTCAAAATTACACACATGGCTGCACTTAATCCTTATTTGAATTTTAATGGTAACGCAGAGGAAGCGTTCAATTTTTACAAATCGATTTTTGGCGGCGACTTCGCTGCGGTGATACGCTTCGACCAGATGCCCGGGGACCAGAAACCAGCTCCTGACGAAGCCAACAAATTAATGCACATCGCTTTGCCTGTCGGAAAAGGCAATATGCTCATGGCCAGCGACGTGCCGCAGGCATATCCGCGAGCCGTTGCAGGTACTAATTACAGCATTTCGATCACCGCAGACAGTGAAGAAGAAGCCAGGAAACTGTTTGACGGACTTTCCGAAGGCGGCCAGGTGACAATGCCTTTAGACAAGGCATTCTGGGGGTCACTGTTCGGAATGCTCACCGACAAATTTGGGGTTCAGTGGATGATGAGCTATGATTATAATCGTCATTAATAAACTATCTGATCAATATGCCTAACGACAAGCAGCCAACGATCGGACACGGTAAAATCTGTTATCTTGAAATTCCGGCTACTGACATCGCCGCATCTGCGAATTTTTATAAACAGGTTTTCGGCTGGAACATCAGAACCCGCGGAGACGGCGCTACTGCATTTGACGACGGTGTTGGCGAGGTGAGCGGTTCGTGGGTGCTGAATCGTAAGCCATCACCGGAACCAGGCCTACTTATTTATGTCATGGTTGATAATGTTGCGGCAACTGTTGATGCCGTGATTCAGGCTGGCGGTATCATCGTGCAGCCCGTAGGTGCTGATGCACCGGAGATCACAGCGAGATTCAAGGATCCTGCAGGCAATGTGCTTGGCCTTTACCAGGAGCCCGGTTAATGCAATATCAAATCTTACACTTAGGGCAAGTGAAGGCCATCAAAAGTTGTCACTGCTTCCCGTAATTTACGATTACAACCAGGTTCTCTTTTCCCGTTTGTATTAATCCATGCGAACTGCCCGGCCGGGTAAGGATCGCATCGCCTGCATGCACAGCAAAGGTTTCGTTATTCATCTTCATCATTCCCTCGCCACTTACGATGTAATAGATCTCATCCTGTGTTTGGAGATGATACCCGATCGCACTGCCGGGCTGCAGTACGCGCTTTCTGAACACAAGATTTAAGTTTTCCGCCTTTGAAAAAAAACCATAAGCTATGCTTTCGCCACCGCCGTTATGTGGCCCCGGTTGAGTTTGCGCAATATCTTTTTCGTGCTCGAGTATATAGGCTTGTTGCTGCGATCTTTTGCCAAACGAAAATGAAATGCACGCAACAACGACGACTATTGATGCACTTGCAAGGCGGAAAAGGAAATGTTTGTTCATTCAGAGTGTTTTTGTTGGATGAAATGTGTTGTATACCCTGAGATCTCTCGTTGTCACTCGAAATGACGATGAACTTTTGTGTCTATCGCCGTTTTGTATTTGTCACTTTCCGCCCCTGCATTCATGTTTCCGCGACTCTTTCTGGCAACGCTTCATTCCATATTCAGCCACACTACTTTTTGTTCAGATTTATGCGGCTTGCCGATGATGTCTCTGTACAATTCAGGCCGCCTTGCTTTAATATATCTGTAACCGCCGGCCTTTGTAAGCTTATCTTCGCTGA
>DASQJI010000103.1:0-8586 GCA_035631175.1 Parafilimonas sp. | reverse complement strand
GTCCATTCAATTTTTACATGGGTGCCAACTGTATATGCTTTGAGATTTATTATGCTGGCCGCAAGTACTTCTTCATTGTTATACCTGGCGAGTGCGAAATCGTTGTGTGCAGACCCGGCTGCAACTATTTTTCCGTCGGCTTGAACGGATACTGCGTAAGCGATGTCTCCGTAATCTCCGCCATTTGCAAAATCAGTGGTGGTTCTTGCCTTTCTGCCAAACGAACTATCAGCCTGACCATCTTTTGTGTATCGGGCCAGCGCAAAATCATGAGCTTCAAAAGTTCCGTTACCGGACTGACCTGCTGCGACAATTTTTCCGTCGGACTGTATCGCAACGGACTGTATGCGAGCGTCTCTACCCTGTCCAAAATCAGTAAACATTGTGCCGTCTATGCCGAAAGAGCTGTCAAGTTCACCATTTGATTTGTAGCGTACTAATGCAAAGACAAAATCATCCTTCACGTTCAGGCGATCTCCGGCCTGAATAATTTTTCCATCCGGTTGCACAATCACTGCAAAGGCGCGAGCCCAATCCCATATGTGAAATGTAATAACGCGGCCGTTTGAGCCAAAAGCCTTATCGATTGTTCCGTCCGCATTCAGCCGTAACGCTTCAAAATAAGAACCGTCTCCTTCTGTTACTCCGGCAGAGCCAGCAACGATGATTTTTCCATCATTTTGCAGAGCTATGGCACTGCTGGCGAACGCGTCGTTAAAATAAATTGTATCTCCGAAACCATTCACACCAAAACTGCTGTCAGGGGTTCCATTTGGATTGTAGCGTGTCATGAAAAAAGCGCTGTTTGGCCATTCAAGATACACAACCGCGTCCAGCAAAATTTTTCCATCGGGCAGTATCAAAACGTTGTGGGCGCGGGTCGTCAAATCAGAAATAACTTTACCATCCGTTCCAAAACCACTGTCAATTGTTCCATTGGACGTGTATCTAACCATAGCGAAATACGATTTGCCTAAGGTGGATCCGGTCACAAGTATCTTTCCATCATCTAAAACATTGACGGAAGAAGCCTCATCTCTGCTATCGTTCAAATCTGTCATTAATTTGCCATCGACCCCAAAAGAACTGTCGAGTTCTCCATCCGGATTGTATCGGGCTACCGCAAAATCACCGTTCTTGGAATCAGAAGATGTACCCGCCACAACGATTTTCCCGTCTGGTTGCAAGGCCATGGCAGATCCGCCGCCATACCGATAACTTCCAAAATGAGTGATCACTTTGCCGTCAACGCCGAAAGTAGAATCGAGGGTGCCGGCTTGTGAGAATGCAATTGTACTTAACAGCATGCATATCGGGAAAAAAGAAGTAGATTTTTTCATGAAAGGTTTATTAACGGTTTTCAAAATGAGGTTTCAGCAGATGGAATTTATTTGAAGATAAAAAATGTGGACAATAAAAAAACCGTCGATTGACGATAAATTTTTTGGGATAATTTTCGTATGGCACGCTATCCGGAAAGGGCGAAGCAAAAGTTTTGGCACAATTTCTTTATGTTTATATTATGCCTTCAGCAAAGATCATTAACCTAAATTTTTCAAAGGCAACGAAAACATCCTTGCCAGTGAACATAAGCCCCATGCTGGCAACGCTCGTTGATAAACCTTTTGATGAACCCGGCTGGTTATATGAAGTAAAATGGGACGGCTATCGCGCAATTGCTTATTTGAACAACGGGGAAGTAAACATTAGGTCGAGAAACAATAAAAGCTTCAACGAAAAATTTTATCCCGTTTATGACGCATTGCTGACCTGGAAAATAAATGCTGTATTTGACGGAGAGATCATGGTGGTAAATGATAAAGGCATTTCTGATTTCAGCGACCTCCAGGCATGGAGAAGCGAAGCAGATGGACAGCTGGTTTATTATTTCTTCGATATTTTATGGCTGGATGGTCATGACCTGATGGAATTGCCGCTTACAAAACGTAAAGAAATTCTACGGTCTATCATACCGAAATCAAATATTCTTCGATTGAGTGAAAGTTTTGATACGGGCGCGACTGAATTTTTTAAAGTGGCTCAGCAAATGCATTTGGAAGGAATGATTGCCAAGAAAGCCGACAGTATTTATAAACCAGGATTTCGCACAAAAGACTGGTTGAAAATAAAAACCAAGAGCCGCCAGGAAATGGTGATCGGGGGTTATACGAAAAACGAAAACACATCCCGGCAATTCAGCGCTCTTTTAATGGGCGTGTATGATGAAAACGGTGATTTCAATTTTGTTACGCCGGTGGGTACCGGTTTTTCGAATAAGGCACAAACTGAGCTGTTGAAAAAATTCAAACCAATTACAATTGCAAAATGTCCGTTTAGGGTGGTGCCGGATTACAATAAGCCATCGCGATTTCGTCCTAATCCGCCTAAAGCAGAGGTGACATGGGTAAAACCACAGTTCGTTGCTGAAGTGAGTTTTGCAGAAGAGACAAAAGACGGAGCCATTCGTCATCCTTCATTTGAAGGATTACGCGAAGACAAGAACCCGAAAGAAGTAAGGAGAGAGAGCACGGAACATGTTGAAGAATTTGTTGAACGCACGCATGCTTCAACCACCAAATCGCAAATTCCAAATGACAAATCACAAGCTCCAAAAAACCGATCCATAAATTCAAAAACGGACATGAAAGAGGCAACAAAAATTGTCAAAAATAAAACGCCGGAAAAAAGCGCAAGCCAAAAGGAAGACCTGACCACCAAACTTCTAAAAGCCTCATCAAATTCCGAACGTAAAACACTTCTTAATCCAACCGATAAATCCCAAACGCGAAATATCAACGGGCACGATATCACCTTCAACAATCTCGACAAAATTTACTATCCGCCGATTAAGGGCCAAAAAGCTGTGAGCAAGCGTGATGTAATCAACTACTATTACCAGGTTGCTCCTTACATGTTGCCTTACATGAAAGACCGGCCACAAACACTTATCCGTTATCCAAATGGAATTGAAGGCGAAAGTTTTTATCAAAAAGATGTTACCGGTAAAGTTCCGGATTGGGTTGCACAATTTCCATACTCAAGTGAAGCGGGTGGTAACCGTAATTTTCTTGTATGCACGAATGAAGCAAGCTTATTGTTGATAGCGTCTCTGGGTGGTTTGGAGATGCATCCGTGGAGCAGCAGGGTGCAGAAACCGGATAACCCGGATTGGTGTATCATCGACCTTGATCCGAGCGAAACGACAACGTTTGACCAGGTGATCAAAGCGGCGCAAACCACGAAGCAAGTGCTGGACACGATCGATGTGCCTGCATATTGCAAGACTTCAGGCGCTACCGGTATACATATATATATTCCTCTTGGTGCACAATACAACTATGAGCATAGCAAAGAATTTGGCAGAGTGCTCGTAAGAATTGTGCATGCGCAGATCCCATCCTTTACAAGCATCGAGCGGATCGTTGAGAACCGGAAAGGAAAAATGTATTTGGACTTTTTGCAGAACCGGCCGCAAGCAACGCTCGCTGCGCCGTACTCACTACGGCCAAAACCCGGCGCAACCGTGTCAATGCCGTTACATTGGGAAGAGGTGAAGAAAGGACTTAAGATGAAACAGTTTCATATTTTCAATGCAGTGGAGCGGGTGAAGGAGCAAGGTGATATTTTCAACGGCGTATTGGCGAAAGGTATTAGCATGAAGGAGGTATTAAAACGAATAGAAGCTGTTTTCGGCCCACAGGAAATGCATCAGTCCCTAAGAAAATTAAAATAACGTTTATAGAAATTTTGCCTCACAGTTCCGCAATATCCTCACACATTTTTTGTGATCATCTTCTCCGTGCTTGCTAATTTTATTTCTCTTCGCGATGAAAAAAATTTTCACCAATCTAACTTTCTGGGTACTTACTGCAATTACATGCGGGATCCTGCTTGGTAATTTTTATCCGGAGACTGCGGTCAAGATGAAGGTTCTTGGCGACTATTTTATTTCGGTCATCAAGTGTTTCATATACCCAATAATATTTCTTACCATCTCCCTTGGCATCAGCAACATGGGCGACCTGAAAAAAGTTGGCCGGGTGGGTGGAAAAGCGATCTTGTATTTCGAGATCGTTACGACAATGGCGTTGCTAATTGGCATTCTGGTGGCTCACCTCATTCAACCTGGTAGTGGTGTAAACGCAAACAACATCAAGGGCGATGATGTCTCTGGTTACATAACGCGGGCAGAAGAGTTTAGCTGGTGGCACTTTTTGAAAGACAACTTTACGCTTCAAGTGTTATTGCTGGCGATCATCACAGGGGTCTGGTTGAGCAAATACAAAAAGAAACAAAAAATCGTACAGCCGCTCAGTTTGATCTCAAAATATGTTTTTAAGGCTCTGCATTTTGTCATGTTGGTCGCACCGCTCGGAGCATTTGGTGGGATGGCATACACAATTGGAAAATTTGGATTGCAAACGTTGCTGCCCTTAGGAAAGCTAATGGCTTGCGTTTACATCACTTGTTTGATCTTCATATTCCTTGTCCTGGGCCTGATGCTTCGTTATTACCGGGTAAGTATTTTTCGTTACCTGCGATATATCCGGGCAGAACTGCTCATCGTGTTAGGCACTTCCTCTTCAGAAGCGGCTCTGCCATCGCTCATTGAAAAGCTGGAACAAATTGGCTGTTCGAATTCGGTTACCGGCCTTGTGGTGCCTGCCGGGTATTCCTTTAACCTGGACGGCACTACTATTTATCTTTCAATGGCCGTAATGTTCCTCACCCAAGTTTACCAGGTGCATCTTACGACAACACAAATTTTTTCAATCATTGGAATCTTGATGATAACCTCAAAGGGAGCAGCCGGTGTTACGGGCAGCGGATTCGTCGTCCTTGCCTCCACATTGGACGCCATAAAAGTCATCCCGCTGGAAAGCCTCGCTTTGTTGCTTGGGGTAGACCGGTTCATGTCAGAGGCCAGATCGCTCACAAATTTCATTGGAAACGGCGCGGCCACAATTTGGCTTGCAAACAACGAACGCGAGTTCGACCGTACTAAAATGGAAACTGCTTTCAAACGCGAGCCCCAAAAGCCTTTGCTTTAATGTTCTGCTAACTGTTTCAGTTTGAAATTCAAAGGTGTTACCCTAACGTTTCTAATCCCGACAGATATGTGGCCCACTTCTCATCTGGTACTTCACCGTTAGGTTGGGTTAAATTTAAAAACAAGTACAAAAAACATTTTATGAATAAGGCTCTAATATGGTTACCCGCTTTCCTCACGATAGGAGTTACAACTTTATACAAGCCGGTAAAGGAAGCCAGCAAACCAAAAATTGAAGACAAAGCCGTTTCACTCGTGATATACAAAGCCGCCGATTACACAGCTCCAATCTATAATAATTCAACAGCGGAGGCACAAATCACAATTGAAAAAGTAAATGGGAAAGGTCAGCGCGTTATTCTTTGGGGAAAAACGATCAGCTCTGAAACATTGAGTGAATACCCGACTTTGAGCAGCGCGCAACCGGAAAATATCACAGTGCCGAATGTCAACAAGAAAAGTGAACATCTTGAAGTAACGTATGTCCTGACTTATAATTCAAATGGCAGCGAACTCCAGATGCAGGGTGGCGATGTGATAACAGAAGCAAACCATAACGTACATATCAAAATCTGATCACTTCTACATATTCCACTACATCGAAGCCTCCACATGGGGCTTTTTTTTTGGAAAATCACAAAGCCGACTGAACTGCTCATAATAAATGCCATAGCAGTTGAGATCGGGCAACTGCCGCAGATTAACCAGGTGCGACGACATTTCAAAAAAATAATTTTTGACCACCGGAAATTAATCGTAATATTGCGATCACAATATTATGGGAGCGACTAAATCACTAGAGTTCAGCAGTAAGGAAAACAGGCTTGCTAAATATGCCAAAGCATTGGGTCATCCTGCACGAATAGCGATTTTGAATCTGCTCATTCAAAAGCAGGCTTGTATGTGTGGCCATATTGTTGACGAGCTGCCGCTATCGCAAAGTACGGTGTCGCAACACTTAAAAGAATTGAAGGATGCCGGATTAATCAAAGGAGATATAGATGGCGCCAAAGTCTGTTATTGCATCGATGAAAAAGAGTGGAAGGCCGCGCAGGCATCGCTGAATAAACTCTTCGAAGCATACAAGGGCGCCAACAATTGTTGCTGATTTTTTTTGAATTGTATTATCGTAATATTACAATATAGATTGCATTTGATGACATCATACTACTTCTAAAAAACAGACTAAAAAAAATCAAAACAAAAAATATGAACAATGACAATTCTGTAAAAGCAATGGTGCGCGAGAAATATTCCGCGATTGCCCAACAGGAAAAAGAAACAAACGAATCCTCTTGTTGCGGTTCGGGATGTTGCACAGTTGAAAACTCCGCGATCATGGCGGATGAATACAGCGACATGGCAGGATATAATCCTGATGCAGATCTTGGGTTGGGCTGCGGCCTGCCAACTCAATTTGCCAAAATAAAAAAGGGAGACGTAGTGATTGATCTTGGAAGTGGCGCTGGCAATGACGCCTTTATTGCGCGGCATGAAACCGGTGAAACGGGAAAAGTGATCGGGATCGATTTTACGCCCGCGATGATCGAACGTGCAAGGCACAACGCTGAAGTGCGTGGCTTTCACAATGTAGAGTTTCGCCAGGGCGATATTGAAAAAATGCCCGTCACCTCAAATATTGCGGACGTGATTGTAAGCAATTGTGTATTGAACCTGGTCCCAAACAAAGACGGCGTCTTCAAGGAAATATACCGCGTGCTTAAGCCCGGCGGCCACTTCAGCATTTCCGATATAGTCCTGGTTGGAGAATTGCCGGATACGATCAGAAACGCAGCGGAAATGTATGCAGGCTGTGTGTCGGGTGCAATACAAAAGGAAGTTTACCTTCAACTCATTGAGTCGAATAAATTCAAACGCTTGACGGTTCAAAAAGAAAAAACCATCCTTGTGCCCGATGACATTTTGCGTAATTACTTATCTGATGACCAAATTGCAGCATTCCGGAATTCAGGGGCAGGTATATATAGTATCACTGTCTACGCAGAAAAGCCGGTTGCAGCAGAAGAAGTGTGCTGTGAGCCTGGCTGCTGCAATTAATAAGAAGCACTATGGTGGTAATTGAACCCATGCACTCGCAGGACTGGCAGGCTGTAAAAGATATTTATACAGAGGGCATTGGGACAGGAAATGCAACGTTTGAACAAAATGCGCCGGACTGGGAACAATGGAACGCAGCACATGTAACGCATAGCCGGTTAGTCGCAAAGGATAATAATGGAACAATAATAGGATGGGCAGCACTTACGCCGGTTTCCGGCAGGTGCGTGTATGCCGGCGTAGGCGAGGTTAGTGTTTATGTGAGTGAGCGGGCGCGAGGCAAGGGCTTCGGAAAGGTGTTGCTTCAAAAGTTGATTGAAGAAAGTGAAGCAAATAATATTTGGACGCTGCAAGCTGGCATTTTTCCGGAAAATATTGCCAGTGTGAAATTGCATGAGTTGTGTGGCTTTCGCATTGTGGGCACAAGAGAAAGAATTGGACAAATGAATTCCAGGTGGCGGGATACCGTGCTGTTAGAACGCAGAAGCAAGAAAGTAGGCACATAAAAAAATATTATTCATAGCGCTGGTGCGCGCCAACTAACACTAAAGGATATTAAGGAATTGGTTATTCTACATTTTCCGTCTTTCAAATTTAAGTAAATGAAAATCGCTCTTTTCTCAGACATCCATGCAAACCTTCCCGCGTTGGAGGCATTATTTGCAGATGTTACGGCCAGGGAGCCGGATGCGATCTATTGCCTCGGTGATTTGGTTGGTTATAACATCTGGCCAAATGAAGTAATAAATGAAATTCGAAAACGAGGCATCCCGACGATCGCGGGCAATTATGATTTTGGTATTGGAAGAATGAGTGACGATTGCGGTTGTGCTTATAAAACGGACGAAGAGAAATCAATGGGCGCCGTATCGATTTCGTTCACCAATCAAATTGTCGGAGAGGAAGAAAGAAAATACTTGCGCACGTTACCCGCACACATCAATGTCGAATTCCAGTTGAACAATGATAAAATTAATTTGCTGTTAGTACATGGCAGTCCGCGACGAATAAATGAATACCTGTTTGAAGACCGGGAAGAAAAAAGTTTACTCAGAATTTTGGAGGGCGCCAACGCCGATATCATGTGCTTCGGTCATACACATAAACCATATCATCGCATTCTTCCCGGCGAACCGGGCGAAAACCCTCATTATCGGCATGCCATTAATATTGGCTCAGTTGGCAAGCCAAAAGACAATAATCCAAAAGGCTGTTATGTGCTGCTCACGATAAATGCTGACACCAATATTTCAAGCACAGAGACGGTACAGGTAGAGTTTGTCCGGTTTGATTATGATATCGAAAAAGCTGCCAGAGCTGTGGAAAAGAGTTCTTTGCCAAACGGTTATGCTGAGATGCTGCGAAAGGGATTTTAAATTATCCAGGAAATCAATCATCAAAGATTTCAAGAAAAACAATTCCTGGTTCATCAAGCCAATTGAAGACAGTCTTGTTAGAGGCACCGCAATCCCACCATT
>DASQJI010000102.1:0-5750 GCA_035631175.1 Parafilimonas sp. | reverse complement strand
AACGGTGACAACGGTGAAAGGAAGCGCTTTCTTTGATAGCGCAGAAAGTTTTGGGATGATCCGCGCAGGCAAGATCGATCTCACGGTACTTGGCGCGATGGAAGTAAGCGAAAAAGGGGACATTGCCAATTGGAAAATTCCCGGAAAGATGGTGAAAGGGATGGGCGGTGCGATGGACCTTGTTGCGAGCGCAAAAAATATTATTGTTGCAATGCAACACACGAATCCCAAAGGAGAAAGCAAGCTGCTCGCAAAATGCACATTGCCGTTGACGGGATTAGCCTGCGTAAAAAAAGTGGTCACGGATCTTGCAGTACTCGAAATTACGGCCGACGGATTTCTGCTGACGGAAACAGCACCCGGGGTTAGTGTTGACGAAATAAAGGCTAAAACCCGCGGAAGACTGCTCGTAGATAGTGCCGTGAAAGAAATGAACGTTTAAAGCACGCCTTCGTCCTTCGATCGCCGCAAGATGATTTCATGCCGCTTCGTTCCAGAAACTGTGCCCGACCAGGAACTTCAGCGTTATATCTCCATCTCCAGTAAAGCAAAACTCAACGATTTACCGTGTGTATCTAGTGCCAGAGAGGTGGTAACACCACCTGATAGCGCATCACTGCACACAAAAAGCAACGAATTTATATTAGGTAGTTCGTAGCGAGTAACATCGCCGTGCACTATGCCTTTGAAATGTGCTTTCACTTTCTCGGCTGTGATTTTCGAGCACAACATAGGGTAATCTTTTTCATTATATGGGATAAGCGAGAGCATCAGTGTGTTGCCTTTATCGCCCGCACGACTGTGCGCTATATCAAACAATTTCATGACTGGAAAATGTTTACCTGTGGAGAAATGCTGCTGCGATCAATTAATGTCGACACGATGCCGATAACTTCCGTTACATATTTTCTTGCACCACCTCCCCCTGCGGGACCATTGGTATATAAGGCTTCAATTTCTTCGCCAATTAAGGCAGCCTGTTCAGGCGTGGACGCTTTTGCTGCTATACGAAGTCTTACTTCATAAGGTTTTGCCTCATGCTTAAATGTCGTTTGGTGTTTGGATTGCATGCCTATAAAATCAACACGAAGCTCGTTGAATGAATCGGCCAATCTTTTCTGCAGAATATCTGCCGCGAGTTGCGCTCTTTCATAAGCCGCCGCACCGGCATACGAAATCTCACCTTCACCTAAATAGAAAGCTTTGTAACCAATGCTTACTTTATATGTTCTGGGTTTTGCTTTACCGCTTCCGCCTGATACATACACCTGGTCTTTGTCAATTTGTTTGAGATGTACGGATGTAAAATCAGCGACAACATCAGGCGTAAAATACTCGCGCGGGTTCATTACTTCGTACAACAATTGTTCTTTTGTTGTTTGAAGATCTATGACGCCTCCTGTTCCTTCAACTTTGCTGATAATAGCTCTGCCATCAGCAAAAACATCCGCGAATGGGTGTCCCAGTTTATCCAGGTCTTCGGCTTTTTTATGAATGCCGTCTGCAAAATATCCGCCAGTAACCTGGCCTGCGCACTCAAGCAAATGCCCTATAACCGTCCCTTTGCCCAAAAGATCAAAATCATTTTCATCCCATTTGAATTCAAAGATCATTGGAGCAAGAAACAGGGAAGGATCTGCAACTCTTCCGGTAATAATTATTTGTGCACTCGTTTGCAGTGCTTCAACAATTGGTGTTGCTCCCATGTAGGCATTCGCGGACACAATATCATATTCACTTAACCATTTACCATTTTCAAGGTCTTTTGTAGTTGATGCTTTTTGTTGAATTGTTGCGAGCAGGTCATCACCGGTAATTGCAGCCACTTTTATATGCATGTTTTGTCCGGCAGCGATATCAATAATTTTTTTTGCTGCAGCGATTGGATTTGCAGCCCCCATGTTTGTAATGAGTCGTATATTCTTTCTTAAAAGATGCGGAATTAACGCTCTTATTCTTTTTTCAAGTAAAGGATCATAGCCTTTGTTTGCATCCTCCAATTTTCTTTTTTGTGCGAGAGCTATTGTGCGTTCTGCCAAACATTCCAACACGAGATAATCAAGGTCACCCTGGTCTGCAAGTATTACAGCAGGTTCAATCCTGTCACCGGAAAAGCCGGCACCACATCCTATTCGTATCTTTTCTTTCATAAATGAATCGAAGCTGTTAAAAGCGCTATAAGGGTCATTACAATCGTTGTTCCCCAGGCCCATTTAAAAACGAATCGTTGGTGCTCTCCCAATTCTACTTCCGCCAAACCTATTAATAGAAACGTAGAAGCTGTAAGCGGGCTTAACGGAAAGCCCACAGTCATTTGTCCCAATAAGGATGCTCTTCCGATCTCTAGCGGATCAACGCCTAACTGCGAACACGTATGACTCAGCACGGGAACAACACCATAATAATACGCATCGGGCGTGAACAAAATGCTTGCAGGCATGCTTATTACAGCAGTTATTACCGGGATGAGCGATGCATGTTGTTTCGGAACAAGCGTCACCAAATTGTTCGCCATCGTTTCTATCATCTTTGATTCTGTCAGAATACCTGAATACACACCTGCCGCGAATATCATGCTTGATACAAGAAAAATATTTGCTCCATGCGCTTTCAATATTTTTTGCTGGTCGGATAATTTGCTGTAATTGATCATTAATGCAATCATACCAGCAACAACAAATAAAGCCGGTGCCGGTATTTCACCCATCAGTAAAACAACAATCAACGATACGGTGAGAAGGGCATTGATGAGAATAAGTTTTGGTCTTCGCAACAGTTTTTGTTCCTCGGTAAAGTTTTCTGTGTGTTTGTAATCAAGATATATAATACCGATCCTTTTTCTTTCTTTTCTGCCAAATTTGTATGCAACAAACAGAACCCATACCAGTCCGGCGAGCATTGCGGGAATATTCGGATTGAAAATATGCACTGCATCGGAATTCAAGGTCGATATGGCTCGTACAGACGTTCCGGACCAGGGCACCAAATGCATAGGTCCGACACTCAATGCAACGATGCCTGCCAGCAGAAGCCGGCTCATTCCAAGCTTTTTGTAAATTGGTAAGAACGTTGACAGCACGATCATGAAAGTAGCAGTGCCATCTCCATCCAAATGTACCAGCATGGTAAGTAAAGCCGTTCCCAAAACAACTTTAAGCGGATCGCCTTTTGCAGATCGAACGATCAATCCAATTACAGGATCAAACAAGCCGGCGTCGAGCATAACCGAAAAATAAAGTACCGCAAACATCAGCAGGATCCCTGTTGGGGCAACTTGTCTAATTCCGGCTAATGCCATCGCTCCAATCTCTTTGTAATCAAATCCTGCGATGAACGCGAACACAACAGGCACTAACACCAATGCAGTTATTACAGACAAACGCTTCGTCATGATCAGCACGAGAAAAACAAGTATTGTAGCGAAGCCGTAGAATGCGAGCATGAGTCTTGTTAATGCATGTAGAATACAAACTGGAATTCAAAAGTAAAAAGCGTTTTGATACTGTGTTTTCACTTTTTAATTATATGCGTAAACGATGTTCATCATACGGCGGGCGATGACGTGGGCGCTGAAACACGCCAACAAAAGTTACTTGTCATCAAATTGTAAATAGTCATTGAAAAAAGGAAGCATTTCATTGAGCACTCTTCCATCGGTTGTCCATATCTTATTTGTGTGTGTTCCGATATACTCTTCCGCATAATGCTCAATGCCATGATTCTCCAATTCCTGGCTGAACATAGAGCACTGCAATGGAAAACGAGGGGCATCATTTCTGCCCCAGTCCAGTTTAATTGCTTTTAATTTTTTTAAGTTATTCGTGTATTTATCTATCATATAAAGGGGCATATTGCTGCGCCATTTTTCATAAACGGCCGTATCAACAACAAGACTGTCATTGATGTAATTAAAAGGAAGATCAAAATAAAAAGGCGGTTTATTTAGATTGGCCGACCATGCTCTTGCGCAGGCAGCAATTACCCTCGGGTAGTATGTTTTATCGAGCTCTTCTTTTGTTTTAATGGCAGCGAGTTGTTTGTATGAGTCGCTGTTCGGTCCAAACTCTTTTACAAAAGCAAGCAGGCCGGGACTCATAGCATAGGCGCAACTAAAAACATCGGGATACAACATAGCAATTTTCAAAACTCCATAACCACCCATTGAATGTCCACCGATACCACGACCGTTCCGGCTTGCAATGGTTCTGAAATTCTTGTCCATGTACGCGACCAATTCCTTCGCTTCAAAATCAGTCCAGCTACCGGTGAGCGTCGAGTTGCTGTAAAAACTGCCTGAGAACAAAGTGTTGTTATCGGCGATTACAAGGATGTATGGACGAATTTTATTTTTCGCGATGCCCATGTCAAGAATGTTTTTCATGCCCGGATAAATAGAATCGTTGCCCATGAAACCATGCAGGTAATAAATAACAGGGTATCGTTGTTTTGATTGATCGTACGCCGGCGGCAGGTAAATTGAAATTCTTCTGTTTGGATCCTCGCCGCCGTTGTTTTGGAGATAAGTCGAACTAATGGTTCGTGTTACCACAGTTCCCGAAATGTTTTGGCTGACAACCAGGTTTACAATGGCAATTGCAATAACAATGGTAAAGATTTTTTTCATGATGCAATTTACGATTGGCTGTGGGTTAAATTGTTTAACTGCGGCCTGCTATAGGCGCATTTTGAGTGAGGATCGGAAAGAGTTCAGCATATAAAACCTTCCGGGAACCAAAGCCAACGCCTGTCGCCCGGCAATGAAAACTGATTACATTTTATTCAATGAGGGATGGGTACAGACCTTGGATCTTGATCATGTTCTTTTGCGGTTTATCTCAATTATAATAAAAGCATGTTGTCAATTATTTATTTTCAAAAACATTTTGCCTGTAACTTATTGACCTATATCTTTGCAGCCGCTTTTCCCGAAAGCCTCAGTTCATTGATAAAAAAGTTAAACTGCTTTAGATAAAACAAAATCATTTGCTCAGGAACTTGCGTTGTTTTATCTTTGCAGTCCGCAAAAAAAATCAGTCAGTTTTTTCACATAATTTAGCAAGAGGAGTTTAAGAAATAGCTTGAAATTTCATCGAGAAAAATTTTGAGGGGAATAATGCGGCTCTTACTTTTGCAACCCCAAAATAAAACGGGACAAAAAACAGTTCTTATATAAGATGTAGCAGGATGGCTGCGAAATGGTTCAACTCCATTTGCATCACACATCTTCAGTTCCGCAAGGAGATGGAGGTTAGTTCTTTGAAAGATGGAAAGTAACAGTACGTAAATAGCGATATTTACGGTAAGGTTATAAGCACAATTATATTTATTAAATCCGACGTTAATTTTCTAAGAGAATTATAGTCAGATCAATTCTTTTACAATGGAGAGTTTGATCCTGGCTCAGGATGAACGCTAGCGGCAGGCTTAATACATGCAAGTCGAGGGGCAGCATGAGTAGCAATACTTGATGGCGACCGGCAAACGGGTGCGGAACACGTACAGAACCTTCCTTCGAGCGGGGAATAGCCCGGAGAAATCCGGATTAATACCCTATAGTAAATTGAAAAGGCATCTTTTTAATTTTAAAGATTTATCACTTGAAGATGGCTGTGCGCCTGATTAGGTAGTTGGCGGGGTAACGGCCCACCAAGCCTTCGATCAGTAACTGGTGTGAGAGCACGACCAGTCACACGGGCACTGAGACACGGGCCCGACTCCTACGGGAGGCAGCAGTAAGGAATATTGGTCAA
>DASQJI010000101.1:0-11222 GCA_035631175.1 Parafilimonas sp. | reverse complement strand
ATCGTGTACACGGTTCCCATCACTGGCGGCGAGCCGAAACAAATTACGCCAACCGGCCCTTCATATCTGCACGGCTGGAGTCCTGATGGGAAATATCTCGCTTTCGTAGGGCAGCGAAATGATGAGTTTGACATTTATCGTATTGCATCTGACGGCAGCGGCACAGAAACGAAACTGACTAATACTAAAGGCCTCGATGACGGACCCGAATATTCGCCCGATGGCAAGTACATTTATTTTAATTCTGTGCGCAGCGGAACGATGCAAATATGGCGAATGCATCCCGATGGCAGCAAACCGGAACAACTTACAAATGACGAGTTCAATAACTGGTTTCCGCATATTTCTCCCGATGGAAAGTGGATCGTGTTCGTTTCTTTCGGGCAGGATGTAAAACCATCTGACCATCCATTTTATAAGCACGTTTATATAAGATTGATGCCGGCGGATGGCGGCAAACCCAAAGTGATCGCTACCTTGTATGGAGGACAAGGCACGATGAACACACCGTCATGGAGCCCGAATGGAAAATATATTGCATTCATCAGCAACAGTAATTTTCTTTCGCCTATCTATTTGACGGAAGAGAAGGAGAAGCAGTAGAACGGTTAATTGGTTAATTGGTTAACTGGTTAATTGGGTAGTTCGTTAGGGTAATTGGGTGGCGTTGTGTGATCTGCCAACCGGCAATAAACTGTTAACCAAATAAACCAATTACCTAATATCCCAGTAAACTCTCATCCGCGTCCATTCGCGTTGCGTGGCAGTATCACGAAAAATTCGGTGCCTTGGTCTAACGCGCTTTCTGCAAGCAGAAATCCGTTGTGGTTTTCGATGATCTTCTTGCAGATCGCAAGTCCAATGCCGGTTCCTTCAAATTGATTGCCGTGAAGCCGCTGGAAGATCCCGAATATCTTTTCCCTGAATTTTTCTTCGAAGCCGATGCCGTCATCTTTTACGCTTATACAGACGTAATGTTCCGGATTTATCTTGAGACTCTCTGCTTGATATTGCGGAATGTTTCTTTCGCTTACCATAACGTGAGGTTCCTTTTTATCGTTAAACTTCAGGGCATTGCTGATAAGGTTTTGAAAGAGTTGATGCATCTGTCCTTTTACGGCATCGACAGTCGGTAACGGCTGCAATTGAATATTTGCATTCTTCTCTTTAATCGTTATTTCGAGGTCTTCACGTATACGATTTACGATCTTATTCAGATCTATTTTTTCCAAAGGAAGTTCGTTGTTTGAAAGCTTCGAAAATGTAAGCACATCCTCGATCAACGACTGCATGCGGTGTGATGACTTGATGATCTTATCCAAATACTTCATCTCGCCGTCATCAAAACGGTCCTTCAATTTTGCCTGCAGGAGATTGCCGAATGTTTCAATTTTTCTCAGCGGTTCTTTCAGGTCATGGGAGGCAACCGAAGCAAATTGCATAAGGTCTAAATTGGACTGCTCCAGTTGAATATTACTTGCTTCCAGTTTTCCTGACGTGACTTTGAGATCTTCATAGTGTTGCGCGATGAGGTCAGCAGCTTTTTTGCTAGCCGTGACGTCCGTTGCGATCGCTACAATTCCATCCATCATCTTTGCCACTGACATATTGAGCCATTTTGCGAGGCGGTCATCATAGTATTCGTATTGTATCGACTCGCCGGTTTCAACAACTTTCCTGAACAATGCAAAATGGTCCTTTCTCAATTCGTCGAAGGTCCTCATTCGTTTTCCAATAATGGTCGCTACAGGAAAGCCATATAGTTTTTCACAGGCTTTATTAGCGGCAATGTATTCAAAGTCTATTACCTCATCGTGCTCATTGCGAATCGCTTTTTTAGCTGTGATCGCATTTTCAGAACTTTCGAAAATTGCCTGCACGATGCTGTTGAGTTTTGTCAGTTCGCTGATATCGATAAAATTGATCACTGCTCCGTCAATCGACTGATCCTGTTTGAGGTAAGGATTGATCCGCATCAGGTAAACCGTATTGTCGTTCAGAATAATTTCCTTTTCGAAAGTTCTGCCGGTCTTAATTACATCCCGTATGTCCTGGATAAGATCCCTGTTGCGTATCCGCGTCGTAATATCAAGCAGCGACCTGTTGATGTCGGTTTCAATTAAATTGATCATCGGCTTTACCGACGGTGTAAATTTCCTGATGATGAGATGCTTATCGACGAGGATCTGTCCCAGGTCGGAATTTCTGAAATAGTTATTGAGGTCATCATTCAACTCCATCAATTCTTTTATCTTCAATTGATGTTCAGCACTAACCGTATGCAGCTCTTCATTGAGCGACTGAAGCTCTTCATTGGTGCTCTGCAATTCCTCATTCGTTGATATCGCTTCTTCATTGGCGCTGCGAAGTTCCTCATTGGATGTCTCAACTTCTTCCAGAAGCGCCTGAAGGTTGGACCTTGTTTCCTGCAGTTCCTGTTCCAGTTCAACAACACGTTGCGCCGTAGTGAATGTTTCTGACGCCGGCGCAGACTTTCCCGCCTCCGGTTTATCCTCCTCTTCCAGTGCAATGAAAAGAAAGGAATGCTGGTAGTCCGGCATCTGCAAGTAAGGCTTTACGATCACATTTATTGACCGTACATTTTCCTTATTGCCTAACTTAACGCCCCTCGTGATGACCGGCTGGTTGTCACGCATCGCCTTGTTTATTGCCACGCTGAGAACGATAGACAGGTCCGGGTCGACCATCTTAAGCAAATTAAGATTGAAGCTGCTCTCCGGGAAATTGATAAATTTCTTATAACTGCCTATTGCCTGTTTAACTTCAAAGTCCGTGTTAATAAATATGCCCGAGAAGTGATGGTCTTCCAGCAGCGTTTCATTGAACAGTTCTGCAATATGATTCAACGGATTTTTTTGCCGCGGCTGCGTATGCGCAATCATTCGCTTTTCGAGCGGTACCAACATCGCGTTGTATTCTTCGAGCCTCGTCTTCGCCGTGCATTTATATATTTTCCATTTCCTGTCGATCTCCTCCGTCACCAAATTCATGATGCCAATGTTTTCACTCGAGCCGAGGAAAAGAAAGCCGCCAAGGTTTAACGCAAAATGAAGCTTCCGCTGGATTTCCTTTTGTTGCTGTGGGTTGATGTAGATAAGCATATTGCGGCAGCTCACCATGTCCATGCGCCCAAAGGGTGGATCTTTAAGGATGTCGTGATATGAGAAAACGACCATCTTCCTGATGTCTGGATGTATCCGGTACCCATTTTCTTCGGGCAGGAAATACCTGGCCAAACGGTTTGCAGGTATGTCCTGGCTGATCGTCTTTGAATAAAAGCCCCGGGAGGCGGTCTCCAGTGCTTCCCTGTCAATATCGGTGGCAAATATTTTAACGATCAGATTTTTGCGGTTCGATCTTTCGAGCGCTTCTTTGAATAATATCGCAAGCGAGTACGCCTCCTCGCCGGTACTGCATGCCACACACCATGCTTTTATTGTATCATCATCAGTCTTGTTCTTGACAATGGCCGGCACCACCCGGGTGGCAACGATGTCGAATGCCTCCTTGTCTCTGAAGAACCCGCTCACATTGATAAGGAAGTCTTTGCTGATGACGGACAATTCTTCCGGGTGTGTTTCAACATGAGCGAGGTAGGTATGTATGTCGGATACTCCTACTTCTGAGAGCCTTTTTGCAAGTCGCCTGCAAATGGTAGGGCGCTTATAATAGCTGAAATCGTGACCAGTTCTATCCTTGATGAGCAGAAGCAGGTCGCGTAAAAAGAGCTCGTCCTTCTGACTGCGCGCGTGAAAGGCTTTTATCTCCGGAGGTTCATTCAGAAACTCGAGAAGCTCTTCACCCATTCTTTCAGGTGAAACTATCATATCCGCTTTGCCAGTTGCTATCGCACTGTTTGGCATGCCATCGAAAGCAGCAGTAATAGGTTCCTGGACTGCTATAAAGCCGCCTTTACTTTTTATTGCTTCCAATCCGCGTGTGCCATCGGTGCCGGTGCCGGACAGGATCACCCCGACAGCGTATTCGCCTGCGTCTTCCGCAAGCGATTCAAAAAACACGTCTATGGCATTGTTTGGTGATTTGGTTCTTTCTTTTTCATGCAGGAGCAGTTTGCCAAATTTCAACGTCATTACCTTTTTAGAGGGGATCACGTAAATATGGTTTGGCAAAACGAGCATTTCGTGGGCGGCTTCTACAACCTTCATCGCAGTATGTTTAGCAACCAGTTCTGCCATGAGGCTTTTATAGTCCGGCGAGATATGCTGGATGATCACAAAAGAAAAACCGGTGTTGTCCGGCATATTCTCAAACATCTCGTTGATAGCATCAAGGCCGCCTGCCGAAGCGCCAATGCCTATAATGTAGGAAGTCTCAAAAAGTTTTTTTGTTCCGGTCTTTTCAGGCATAGGTATAGTAACCACAAAATCCTTGTTTTTTATTTCCGGATTTGAGTGAAAAAATCGCTCCAATTTTTATGAGCGCATGTGGTTACGTGCCGCAGGGTTGAAACAAACGTTGGGCCGCGAAAAAGCGGAAAGCAGTGGTGAAGTAATTCCCCAAGTTGAGAAGTAACACGGCCTGTAAATATTTTTTCTGAAACATGCGCGAATGCCGTCGGCCGCGAAAACACGCTCCTTTCTGGTTGAAATGGTGCCCGGATTTTCACCCTTTGTTAATTACAAGCATACTCCCATCGTGGGATTATCAGTATTTTTGTCGCAATTGCTTTTGCTAAATACAAATTAATGAACCGACAAGATGTTCTGCTGAACGACGTAGTGATCAAGTTTGCTGGTGATAGTGGTGATGGAATGCAGCTAACCGGCACACAGTTTACAAATAATACTGCTTTATTGGGAATTGATGTTGCCACCTTCCCGGATTTTCCCGCCGAGATACGCGCACCGCAGGGTACATTGCCAGGCGTTAGCGGCTTTCAGTTGCATTTTTCTTCCAGCCGTATTTTTACACCCGGAGACCTTTGCGACGTGCTCGTCGCGATGAATGCCGCGGCTTTGAAGTCTAACCTGAACAGTTTAAAGCGTGGGGGGAAGATCATCGCTAACATTGACGGGTTTGACGCAAAAAATCTTCGCCTTGCCAATTATACCGACGGAATTAATCCGCTGGACGATGGCAGCCTCGACGGCTATGAGGTGATAAAAATAGATGTAACGAAGCTCACCCGTGAATCATTAAAAGACTTTCCCGAACTCGGAATGAAAGAAAAAGACCGCGCAAAGAACATGTTCGTGCTCGGTTTTCTATACTGGATGTACAATCGCACTCTGGATAATACGATCAATTTCCTGAAGGAAAAGTTCGGCAAGAAAGAAACGATCTTTAACAGCAATATCAAAGTGCTGCAGGCAGGTTACAATTTTGGCGATACCACGGAAACGTTTACCACCAGATACAAAGTTGACAAAGCGAAACTTCCCTCAGGTGTGTACCGCGGTATTATGGGCAACCAGGCACTCGCTTACGGACTTATTGCCGCAAGCCAGAAAAGCGGCCTGCCCTTGTTCCTCGGTAGCTATCCAATCACTCCTGCTTCTGACATTTTGCATGAGCTTAGTCGTTATAAGGCCTTTGGAGTAAAAACTTTCCAGGCGGAAGATGAGATCGCGGCGATCACTTCTGCTATTGGTGCGAGCTACGGAGGTAGCCTCGGTGTTACTACTACGTCAGGGCCGGGTATGGCATTGAAAGCTGAGGCTATGGGCCTCGCTGTCGTGTTAGAAATTCCATTGCTGATCATCGATATTCAACGCGGCGGCCCGTCGACAGGTTTGCCAACAAAAACGGAACAGAGCGATCTCTTACAGGCTTATTATGGGCGCAACGGTGAATGCCCGATGCCGGTAGTTGCAGCGCGCACGCCGAGTGACTGCTTCGATGCGGTGTTTGAGGCGGTGCGCATCTCGGTTCAACACATGACGCCGGTGATCTTTCTGAGCGACGGTTACATTGCGAACGGCGCAGAGCCCTGGCGGTTCCCGAAACCGGATGAACTGCCTGCGATCGAAGTGAAGTTTAAGCAAGGTTTGGACCCGGATGAAGAAAAATTTATGCCATATAAACGTGATGAAAAGTTGGTGCGGCCGTGGGCGATCCCTGGTACGGCAGAACTTGAGCATCGTATCGGGGGTTTGGAAAAGGAAAACATCACAGGGAATGTAAGCTATGATCCCGAGAATCACCAACTGATGGTTAACATCCGTGAACAGAAGGTAGAGAACATCGCGGATTATATTCCATTACAGGCGCTTGACAGCGGCCCTTCTACCGGTAAATTACTTGTACTGGGCTGGGGCAGTACATATGGTGCCATTAAAAGCGCCGTTGGACAACTGCAGTCTGAAGGCCATGCGGTGAGCCACGCGCACTTGCGTTACTTACGTCCGTTCCCAAAAAATCTTGCTCAGATCCTCAAAAGTTTTCAAACGGTTCTTGTTCCTGAAATCAACAATGGCCAGCTCGTGAAGATCATTCGCGACAAATTCTTTGTTGACGCAAAAGGCTATAATAAGGTCATGGGTATTCCGATCACAAAAACAGAACTCCTCCAGGAAATAAAGAACTATCTGTAAATTCCTTTTGCACTTTGAAGAAAGTCTTCTTGTACAAGCTCATTCCTCCGCGACCAACATTTGGAATGGATATGACTCACGATGAACGCAACATCATGCTGCAACATATTCAATACTGGAAGGAGCAGATTGACAAGGGAATCGCGGTTGCATTCGGACCAGTGCTTGATCCGAGTGGTGTGTACGGAGTTGGCATAATCCAGGTTGATGACGAAGCAGAGACGCGGCCCCTCGCTGAAAATGATCCTGCGATTTTATCTGGCTTGCATACGTTTGAGATCTATCCGATGCCGAACGCGATTGTTAAACAGTAGCCACGACGTCCAACGCTTCTCCAGAAGTGCCGAAAATTCTTTTATTGGTTGAGTAAGTTTTTGAAACCCGGTTTCAAATATTCCGTCAGTTCTGTGAATGGGATAAAAAGCTCGATCTCTCCCATTGCGTAAGGTCCGATCTCGTATGGATTGTAAACAAATTGCAGTCCGCTGCCCGTGACACAAATATTATCGTTCGCCTCGATCTTGTTTTCGAACAAACCTGCATCGGTCAACGAGTCGCCCGGTTGTAAATTGAACTGCTTACGAAAGCTAGCCTCGAGCTTAGGTTGCAGCTTCGCAATTCCGCTCTCAGTTAAAATATCCGGCAACGTCAACGATCTATTTTTTGTGAGATCGAGCACTTTAAATTCAGTGCCGTAGTTGCCGTGCGCCCCACCTGTGTATGCATAGTTATCAAAAGCCAGTGTAACCAGGTTTGACGTTTGGAACATTATCATGAGCTTATCGGATACATCCATGCTATAAGCGGTGTAGCTGTCTTTTAGTTCTGCATTCGTTACATCTTTATTTTCTTCCAGGTAGTCAGCAAAAAATTTTTTCTTCATCTTTAGTAATAACGCGCCAATTTCGCCGCCCTCATCTTTTTGGAAAAATAGTTTCCTGATTTCCGATTTAATGAATTCGTCTGTCGTGGTATTGCCAGGTGGCCAAACAGACGCCGCTTCAAAAGTTGCGTCGGGCGAATCCTCAACTGCCGGGCGTAACTTAACCGCACCTTCCGTGTACACGTTGGTAAATGCGACGGGCATGTGCGCTTCGGTTAGTGACAAACTCAGTGTTTTATCTTTTCGCCATGTTCCGCTCGCGGCATTGCCACTGAATGAGAAAGTGAAATATTCCGGCTCGTTAGGATCCGCATACGCCGCCAATTTTATTTTTCCTTTTTCGCTTGTGTCTTCACCCATTACATAAACGGGCGATTGCCGGGAATTGTAGTAATAGTAGCCGGAATACGAATGTCCCTGCTTGTGCAAGTGCATCGTTATTGCATACTTGTCAATATTGCCTGTGAGCATTTTGTACCAACTGCTGCTTTCCTGTCCTGCAGCATACAGGCTCGCAAACAAAAAGATTGTGGTGATGATTTTTTTCATCGGTTGAATAGGGACGAAAGTAACTACCAAAGGTTTAGTGGACAACGCCAGTCCAATATGTATAATGTTTTACACCGAACGAAGCGATCGCGGCGCGGGCAGCGTACGAAAGCCCTCCGAATACTTCAAACCTCTCCACTTTGGAAATCTCAAGAATTTCATTCATTTCTTCACTTACCTGGTGCAGGTGTTTTAAGAAAGCGTCGGAGTCTTTGAACTTTTGTGTGAGGCACCATTTATTTTCGCCAGCTATGTAAAACCATTTGCAGCTTAACGTGTCAGGCTCGTCATTCTTCACGATTTGGTTCATTTCTTTCGCCACCCGCTTGAATCTCTCCAGCCGGTTGTCAGGGACAGTTAATTCGACAACAAATTTTACAGTTGACATGGTGCGTTGATTTGTAAAAATCGAGATAAGGGTTGTGTGAAAGCAAATCGCAACAAGCTCCGATGACCACACTCAAACTTTAAAAGTAACAATTTTTCTTTCGTTATGCACATTGGTCGCAGCAAATGATATTTATCAGTATTTCCCATATTGTTTTTCGATATTTTCACCCGCTCGTTTGCGATTATCACAACAACATTTAAAGAAAAATTGCAGCCCGGGTATGATTTTACATGCTAAATTGTGGATGATAATAATTAATTAATGGGCCCATCTTCATTGCTCGTTCTAACGTGTGCAGCGATTGCCTTTTCAGCAGGAGGAATTGCAGTTGCAAAGTTTCTTGTGAAGGGAACAAAGAACCCGGCAAAGGGGCAGCCATATGAGTGCGGCGTGCCTTCCCATGGATCGCCATGGAACCAGTTCAACATTGGCTATTACTTGTTTGCGTTGATCTTTCTCATTTTCGATGTCGAGTTGATCTTTTTATATCCCTGGGCCGTTGTGGTAAAAGAAATCGGTGTACCCGCATTCATCGAGATCATAGTCTTCCTGTTTATTCTTTTCATGGGATTTTTATATGCACACAAAAAGGGAGCGCTGAAATGGATGTGACATCGCCCACGTCCTTTCTTCATGTAAGGGGGGCCAATACAGAAAAATGAATGAATCACAAAACATAAACGGCGAGGGCAAGATATCTTCAGCAAGCGCGCCGGACAAAGAGCAGGTTGTTTTCCCGGGCGCAGTGCATCCAACGGCTGGCGGCGGTATCGTGCTTAGCAAGCTCGACGAAGTGATCAATTGGGCGCGTTCGAATTCATTGTGGCCTTTGGTGTTTGGCACAAGTTGCTGCGCGATTGAAATGATGAGCACGGCATCGGCCAAGTATGATTGGTCGAGGTTTGGATTCGAAGTTGCAAGAGCGACGCCACGGCAGGCTGACCTTATCATTATCGCCGGCACGATCGTCAATAAAATGGCGCCGGTGCTCAAACGGCTATATGACCAAATGGCCGATCCAAAATATGTAATCGCTATGGGCGCGTGCGCAACGAGCGGCGGTCCTTTTTTCTACAATACTTATTCTGTCGTAAAAGGTGCGGATCATGTTATACCGGTGGACGTTTATATCGCCGGATGTCCTCCACGCCCGGAGGCATTGTTACATGCAATGATCACATTACAGGAAAAAATTAAGAGCGGCGCAACGAGAGAACAGATAAGGAATTCGATTTAGGATTTAGGAATTAGGAATTAGGATTTGTATGAATAACGAAGAACTGAAATTAAAAATAACGGAATTAATTCCTTCAGCGGTTGTTGAGCAAGGAGGTGAGTGGGTAACCGCTTTCGTCGATGCAAAGAGCTGGAAAGATATTGCTTCGCAACTTCGATCCGATGAAGCGCTAAGCTTCGATTATCTGTTTTGCCTCACTTGTGTCGATTGGAAAACCCACTTCACGATGGTGTATCATTTAACATCAACCAACCACCGGCATACATTGGTTCTTAAATCAAAGCTCGACAGAAATAATCCTGAAATAGAAACGGTATCAGAGCTCTGGCGTACGGCCGAATTTCATGAACGCGAGGTCTATGACCTTTTTGGTGTGAAATTTCTAAATCATCCGGACCTGCGTCGATTACTGCTGACAGATGATTGGGAAGGCTGGCCATTGAGAAAAGATTATGAAGACCCTGTTAATATGATCAAATTATAAAAACGTTGTTGGTATTAGTAAATGTATCGCGAAACGGAAATATTGAAAGACGCAGCCTCTGAGCCCGATAATTTAGACGGCAGCGGTGACCTCGTGATCAATGTTGGTCCGCAACACCCATCTACGCATGGCGTCCTGCATCTCGTGATCACATTAAACGGCGAAACGATAAAAAACGTCGAGCCACATCTCGGGTATATTCATCGTTCTATTGAAAAAATGTGTGAGAGTTTATCGTACCGGCAATTCATTTATGTGACGAGCCGTATGGATTATCTCTCCTCGCATATCAATAACC
Source organism: Parafilimonas sp. (assembly GCA_035631175.1). Lineage (GTDB taxonomy): Bacteria > Bacteroidota > Bacteroidia > Chitinophagales > Chitinophagaceae > Parafilimonas. The sequence goes on along the minus strand of DASQJI010000101.1, from coordinate 805 downwards.
ATGGCTGCGCTTTATGCGTGGAAAAAGGCTTGCAGGTTGAAGTGCCGCCACGCGCAAAAGTGATCCGCGTTTTGATGGATGAATTAACCCGGCTTGCATCGCATCAACTGTGGTGGGGAGCGATGGCAATGGACGTTGGAGCGCTGACTCCATTCTTTCATGCATTTCGCGAAAGAGAAATGATCAACGACATTATGGAAGAAACGTGCGGCGCACGGTTGACGATGAATTATATGGTGCCCGGCGGTGTAATGTTTGACCTGCATCCGAATTTTCAAAGACATGTGAAAGAGTTCATTGAAGAATTTAAGAAGAAGATCGATGAGTATGATGAACTTGTTACAGGGAATGTGATCTTTCAAAATCGCATGAAAGGAATTGGCTATCTCACAAAAGAAGACGCGATCTCTTACGGCTGCACAGGCCCAACTGCCAGGGCGAGTGGTGTAAGTTGCGATATCAGGAAACTGTACCCTTATGAAGTATACGATCAGGTTCAGTTTAATGAAGTGATCCAAACGGGCGGTGATTGTTTCGCGCGATATCTCGTTCGCATGGAGGAAATTCGTCAATCGCTTTCGATAGTTGAACAATTGATCGATAACATTCCCGAAGGAGATTTCCAGGCAAAGACGAAAGCTGTATTGAAATTACCAAAGGGAGAATTTTATTCGAGGATAGAAACAGCGCGCGGCGAATTTGGAGTTTACATCGTGAGCGAAGGCGGCACTACGCCATACCGGATCAAGTTTCGGTCGCCCGGTTTTTCCAATTTGTCTGCGCTGAATCATATGGCAAAGGGATA
>DASQJI010000100.1:0-6658 GCA_035631175.1 Parafilimonas sp. | reverse complement strand
CGCAGCTTTCAGGCCCCTTGGAAGAAACCAAAATCGTGGTAACGGTTTTTTGTGCAGATTGCTTTGGAGAATGATATTGGCGAACAAATGCTGCTGCTCATCGGCTTGTGGTATCGCCACTTTATTGAAATCGATCCAATCGGGGAAGAACAAGTCGTCTGACCTGATGGGATCAATCTGGCCATCGCGCTTTTGTCCGGCCCATAAAGGATTTCCTTGCCTTGTGTAAACGATTGATCGTGCCAGGTCATAGGTAAATGCAATCGCCCTTCCGCCGTTTGAACCAACGTCACGCGTTGTTACTGCCGGGTAAACAGTCGGCGTGGTTGCGTCTGAATACAATGTCGCCAAAGCAGTAGCACCGTTCAACGTGTACAGATCCGATGTGCCGTGGAATTGAATCGTTTGGTTCACTATCCCTGCACCGGCGCCGGATGACGTATTCACCAGGAGATATTTGTTAGCGAGCGTTGATGAAGTCGCTGACAAGCCCAGGAGGGATGCCAGTTTGCTGTCTGGCTTCAACGCGATCAGTGTTCCGCCAGCATTCGTCCAGTTTGTGAGTAAGGTCACCTTCGTCGCCGTAAGGGAAATATTGCCGACAACAACAACATCGTATTTGTCTAATACTTTGCTGTTGACATCAGCAAGGTCGAGCACCTTGAATTCGTTTAAACCCTCTGCCCTTAAGATTTCGGCCGGAAAACGACTGAACGGATTAGACGTACTCGTGATCAACAATACCGGGCCGCCAGGACCATCGGTAAAAGTTGGCGGTGGCGGTGCTGACGTCGTGAATGTCCAAACATAATCGGCGGCCAGCGGATTCCCTGCAAGGTCTTTTATGCCAGTGCTGCCGCCCTTGATCGTTGCCGTGTAAGTAGTTGAATAGTTCAGTGGCGCAGATGGCGTGAGAATCGCCTTGTGTTTGCTCGCATCGTAAGAAACCGTAGCTGCTATAGCCTTGGCTGATTTTAGTTTGAAAGTTGTAGAACTTACTGTCGACGGGTCGATCGCTTCACTGAAAATCGCTGAAACTTTCGTTGTTATACTATTGCCCTGCGTATTGTCCAGAGGCGATACTGACACAACGGTTGGACGCTTCGTGTCAGGGCCCGCACTGTCTTTAAAGACAACGTCGGCCCAGTAGTTACTTGCCTGGTAAGCGTTAACCGGAAAAGTAGGAGTGTTGGTATAAATAAAGACTCCGTTTGGCCCATTTGGATCCGAATCAGCAATTGCAGTCAGTGGACCGGCCACTTTTTCCTGGGTGAAATACTGATCCGTGTATGCGTAGTCGCCTGAACTGCTGTAGTAAGATGCCACATAGATAGTTCCAGCGGATACGGCCACCGGGTTATCCAACGTCACTTGCTGCCATCCCGATGATGTCTCGTTCGAGAACGTTGCTTGTGCCAGAAGGCTGCCGGTGGAAGTCCATAAATGACCTGTGTGTGTTCCGGTTGTGCCTGCACCCTTATAATAGCGTAGGCCGGTTATATAACCATTCGACGTTGTTTTGAATTTCACGCCAAGCTCGATTCCGGCGCCCGTGTTATCGTTCACAGGCGCAGCGAATGGAGCGTCGGTATTTTGGAAGATGGTACAGGGGCACTGGCTTTGCGTTGGTGATACGTTTACCGTAACGGCATTTGACGCCGGCGCTGAGCCCGGATTTTCCAAATTTCCGAGGTCATCCACGGCTCTGCTCTTAATGGTTATACTTCCTCCGGTTGACGGTGTCCACGTGTAAGTCCAATTTGATGTCCCCGTTGCACTTTGCCAGGTTGCGCCGCCGTCTACGGAGATCTCAACGGCAACCGAAACTCCTCCACCGACATCTGAAGATGTTCCGGTTATCGTCACCGGCGAACCGGTTATAGTGGCACCCTGTGCCGGATACGTTATGACGGAAGCCGGCGGATTGTTATCATTAGATGCAGTTGCCAACACAAGCCCCGTTTCGAGGGTAGTTGGCTGCACACCCATATCTGCAAATAAGTTGACCGTAGCCTGTTTAATATTTTTATCGGTTGAAGAGCCGGAGCGATCATGCTTTGTATCGAGGCCCCATGACCATTGGACGGTACCAGCGCCAAAAACGAGGGCACCGCTGGAATGCCGATATATGGACAAATTATGCGTGTGTCCATTGATAATCGTGGAAGACATCAACACTCTGCCTTGCGGATAGCTGGTTTTATATTGGCTCCAGTCCCATTCATATCCAAGGCTGCCGGCAGTAAGCGTTTTTGTCTGACTACTGTCGAGTGTTGCAATGCCTGTATTTCGCCAAAACCGCAGATTTTTGTATTTGCCCGGTACCTGGATCGCGCTCTCTGTGCCATCCCAGCTAATTTGGCCAGACAGTGCATTTTCCGGACGACATCCGTCAGCCTGCGGAAAGTTGCAACCATCCCGCCAAAGTCCGGTCCACACGTTGGATAAGGGATCGCATTTTCCACCGCATACATTTTCACCCAACGTTCCTTCTTTGTAACACACAAGGGTACGGTACGAAGTATTCGTACCATCAATGCTGGATTCAAACCGGGTTTTCCAGTAAATTTCATTCCCGCTGAAAAATGCGAGGTGAACGCCGGCATTTCGCGCGGCTTCTACATTCGCACGCTGTTCGCCGGACCAATATTCATCGTGCCCGACGGACATGTAAACTTTATGATTTAATATGAGGTTGCCATGTCGCGCTGCGTCGATGCTTGTTGTGTAAGTCACATCGTAGCCGTTATGCTCAAGCCACCTGATCATCGGGTATTCCGCATTGAACAACCAGTCCTCTGATGCTCCACCACCGCCACCGCCGTTGCGCGTAATGAACGGCCGATTGTAACTCACCTTTGCAGCATGTCCGTTTGGAAAAGATGTGTTTCCTACGTAAAGACTATTGCCGCCGTAGGCATTATACGCTTGCCACGTGGCATCCGACGTTTGGAAAAACAGGTTGGAATGAGCGGTGTCATCACGCACAATAAATACAATGTGACTTGACCCTTTAGTATCTGTTCGGGTAAGTTTCGCAATATAAACGCCTGATACAGCATTCGCGGGTACGTTCCAGCGAGCCGACTCGCTCCAATTGCCGCAGTCTACGAGGCCCGTTGACGCGTCGGTTAAGGGATTTGGTTGGGATTGAGGTAATGTTGCTGTAATCTTCGCTGAACCGATCTTACGCGCGCCGTCCCCGTTGTAATAGCCGAGCCGGTAGATCTTTATTGTGTACGCGCTCGCATCGGTTTTGATTTTGAAATGGACGGTCTCGCCTTTATTTACACTGATGTCGGTAGCAAAACCCTGGATGGAAAGATCTCCGGCACCATCGACGTCCCATTCGGAAGCCGGATTACCTGGCAAGGCGTTTTCAGTTGCGATCGCATTTTGCGCGGCCGCGTTAAACACGACAAATACACTTAAAATGATGAGCAATGTGAGGCATGACAGGGCATACGTTGCCCGTTTGGGTAATGATGCTTTTTTCATAGATAGCACTAGGTTAACTAAATGTTCCTATCCCGAAATATTCGCTTGAAAAATCAGCCAAGTTGAAAATTCGAACTAAAAGTTATTCAGTTTTCACGTTCGGATTTGGGCGAATGAGTAAAGGGATTAAAGCGCAAAAGTGAAAGGTTTTTTTCGAATAACAAACAAAACAAAAAAAATTTTTTTGAACGTGGCCGCTCGTAATCCTTTGGCAGCCAGCAGTTTTCGGCTGCCCGGTCGGCCAGGAGAAATCAGTGAACGCGAAGGGCGCAAAATTTTTTCTGTACCTGGAAAAGGAACTAACTGCTGTGATCCGCAACGATCACCCAATGACCGTTTATTTTCTTAAAAATTAAAGTGAAGTAACCGCCGATATCACCTATCGTGCGTTTTAGATGCCATTGTCCCAACACAAAATAATAATCTGATGAGAGCGGCTTTAACTGGAGCAGATTGAATGAGAGCGTGCCCATCGCGGTAGTGTCAGGATAAGCCTTTTTATAATGATCGAGTGTGTTTTTCCATCCGTAAGTCGGCCCTGAACTGCCGACAAACAAAACGCTGTCGCTTTGCCAATAGGTTTGCATGAAGGTATCGATGTCGCCCAAATTCCAGGCTTTTACCTGCACATCCATAACGTTGCGGATCGCAGTTTCATCCGGCGTTTGCCCAAACGATGAAATTGTAACGGCAATCAAAAAACAACAAGCAATGAAGTTCTTCATGTGTGGAAGTTCAACTGGTGACAAATTAAAAATTCCATGAGTGTTCAACTTTGTGAAACCTCGTGCCGTGGTGCCTTGGTGGTTTCAGAATTTTTGAACTACCAGGAGGCCGAAAGGCACACTAACAAAATGGCTGACTCTAAAAAATCAAGAGCACATCACGTCAAAATATTAATAAACGTGAAACTAAAAAGACGGAAAAAATCAAAATACCACTCCCTGGAACTGTTTCAAAAAGCGCACATCGTTTTGCGAATATAACCGAAGATCATTGACGCGATATTTGAGCTGGCAAATTCGTTCGATGCCCATTCCAAAAGCAAAACCCGTATATTTTTCCGGGTCAATATCAAAATTCGCGAGCACTTTGGGGTGGACCATACCACTCCCGAGAATTTCAACCCATCCGGTATGCTTACAAACGGCACAACCGGCGCCATGACAAAGTTGGCAATCTATATCCATCTCTGCGCTTGGCTCGGTGAACGGAAAGTAAGAGGGGCGGAAACGTATCTTAACTTCTTTGCCAAACATCTCCTGCACAAAAAAATACAGCGTCTGTTTGAGATCGGCAAAGCTCACGTTGTCGTCCACGTATAATCCTTCCACCTGGTGAAAAAAGCAATGCGCTCTCGCGCTGATGGTTTCGTTTCGGTAAACGCGCCCGGGGCAAATGATGCGGATCGGCGGCTTTTGTTTTTCCATCACGCGAGCCTGCACGTTGCTCGTATGCGTGCGCAAAAGCCAGTCAGGGTTTTGCCTGATGTAGAATGTATCCTGCATATCCCTCGCCGGGTGATTTTCCAGGATGTTCATCGACGTAAAGTTGTGCCAATCGTCTTCGATCTCTGGTCCCTCGGCCAGCACAAATCCAAGCCTGTTGAAAATGGAAATGATCCTGTTCCGCACGATGCTCAACGGATGACGCGTTCCGAATGCAATGCGGTCACCGGGAAGTGTATAATCAATATTGACCGAGGTTTGTTCACCGGCGGGTTTCAGAGTTGAGGCTTCGTGCTTTAATGACTCGTACCTGGCCTCGGCGGCTTGCTTGAAATTGTTAAGTATCTGCCCAACCTCTTTCTTCTTTTCGTTGGGCACCTGTTTCATTTCCTGCATCAAATTCTTTACGATACCTTTTGTACCAAGAAACTTGATGCGGAATGATTCCGCAGAGTCACCGTTTTCTGAAACGAAGTTTTCAATTTCCTTTTTATACGCCTCTATTTGTTGCAACAAATCCTGCATAATAGCGAAGATAAGAAAAGGGAATGTTTGCATGTGTTTTGAACGTTCGCTGCAGGAGAAGAACAGAAAAATTTTTGAGTTGTACAATTTGATCCTTACATTCGCGGCTCGTATAATGATTCGCAAAGCACATACACATCATCATCATTTACCTTGACAGGTAAGCTGTGATTGTATGTAATTATAAAAATTTCAAACATAAAAGGCTTACTACAACAGTGAGCCTTTTTTATTTTAATTACTTAAATGAACATGAAATTAAAAATCGCGGTTCAAAAGTCAGGCAGGCTGTACGACGACTCTCTAAAAATATTAAAGGAGTGCGGCATTGAGCTTCCGGCCGCTTTAAATAAATTGCTGAACGAGGCGATCAATTTTCCTCTGCAGATCTTGTTTCTGCGCGATGATGATATTCCGCAATACGTAGAAGACGGTGTTGCCGATATTGGCATCGTTGGTGAAAACGTAATTTTTGAAAAGGGCAGGAACATACAGTTGCTCGATAAACTCGGTTTCGGCAAATGCCGGCTTTCTATTGCGATCCCGCGTAATGAATCTTACACAGGTGTTGATTTCCTGCATCAAAAAAGGATCGCCACCAGCTATCCTTTCTTGTTGCAGCAATTTTTGGATGAACAAAAAGTAGAAGCAGAAATTCATGAGATCAGCGGAGCAGTTGAGATAACCACCAGTGTCGGCCTTGCTGATGCGATCTGCGACCTGGTGAGTTCAGGCAGCACATTATTTTCAAATGGGTTGAAGGAAGCTGAGGTGGTTTTGAATTCAGAAGCTGCATTGATCAGTAACAAAGATCTTGACGATGAAAAGCAGCTTTTGGTAAAAAAACTTTTATTCAGGATACAGGCAGTAAAGAAATCGAGAAAGTACAAATACATTTTGTTGAATGTTCCGAATGATAAGATCGAAACGATTTGTTCGATCATTCCCGGCATGAAAAGCCCGTCGATCATCCCGCTCACCACGGAGGGATGGAGCTCACTTCATTCGGTTGTGCACGAAGACGATTTCTGGAATATTATCGAATCGCTAAAGGAACATGGAGCACAGGGTATTTTGGTTGCACCGATAGAAAAGATGATCGTATGATGCAGGTGATCAAATTTCCATCCAAAAAAGATTATGAGCAGTTACTGAAACGTCCTCTGCACGATTATAGAGCCGTAAGA
>DASQJI010000099.1:0-12322 GCA_035631175.1 Parafilimonas sp. | reverse complement strand
CGGTCATAGAGCTCAAACAAACCAGAGAACTTATCGGAAATAGTATCAATAGCAGGTTCAGGCGAGAAATAAAGCTGCGGTTGTTTGCCCTGGAAAAGAAGCCGCTCTTTCATTTTAGCTTGTTCATCGACGCTGAATATTATCCCAACGCGGTTGCCGATCTTTTCAATGATGGGAAGCATGCCTTCGTTATAATTTAAGAGCAGCAAATTGGGATCAGTAGCGGCAACCTCCAGGTAAGTTTCGAGATATTTTCCGATCACTTTCACCGGGTAATCGTAAAAATCCGTTATGGTAACCACTTTATCCGGAATGCCAAAAAATTGGGGATCGATAAATTGCGGAACGCAGTGCATGCCAGCAGCCCTGTTCAGCGATCTTACTACCTCGTCAGGCCTTCGGTACAACAACAAAAAGACGATCTCCGGAAACATTTCCCTGATCTCTTTGTGAAAGCGTATATGCCAGCTATCTGTTTTGATGAAAACTTTTTTCTCGGAGCCTGTCTTTTTTTGGCTGTACAATTTCACCGCGCCTTTAAATAGCTCAGCATTCGTATACTTTTCTATTTGCGGCATTCGCAGGATGTCATCAAAAAACGGAACTTCAGATAAGACAATATGTTCCGTGTGCATTGACAATAATTGAGAGACCATGGTAGACCCGCACCGCGAAACATGAAAGATAAAACCCGCTGGCTCGGCTGCATCAACCTTTGCCGACCATTCAAGCATGGTGGAGAGAGCGGTAACATTTTTATAATGGTCAAAGTTTTCAGGCAACTGCTTACAGCGGGCAATTGTAGAATCAAAAAATGGCTCGAGGAATGGTTCGTCTCCAACGTAAAGCCATTCACACTTGAGATCATCGTTGTCGCGAAGCAGTTTATATGGTATCCAGTTCTTAAATGAATCTTCGCTCAAAATCATCAGGAAAATATTTTAAGTGTTGGCCGTTGTCATTCCGGGTCACCTCTGTACCTAACTCAGCTGTGAGCACGCTAACGTGAATCTGTACGCAATTCCAGGTTTGTCGCCATCGTGTTTGTTGCTCTGCTCCAGGAATTATCACCGTATTTTTTCTGCCAGTTGATCGGCCAATTTGTTTGACATCGTTGTGTTTTGTAATCGCAACTCACGAATCACTTTTTGAATCTCATGTACATTTATTTTTTCTTCGATCATTACTTTTTCCGCCTCGTTGAAAATGTTTTTCAGCCATTCATTTACCGTACAATCGATCACGAGATGTAACCTGTCTGTTCTGCCATAGTTAGCAACACTGTGGCTGAGGTTTGCATTTATATACCAGCATTCACCCTCTTTCATCAACAACCGTTCTTCGTCAAGTATAAATTCGACGGCCTCATTTGTAAATATCGGCAGATGAATTCTCGCTTCTCCTTTTTCAAAGCACAGATCAAAGTCGCGATGCGGTTTGATAATGGCGCCGCTCTTGAGATTGAGCAACCGCACAGACATTACCGGGCATTCCAGGTTCGCAGTAAATTTTTTCACCGACGGAAGCTGGTCCATTAATGCCGTGTCAATAAAAGCAGTTTCGTTCATCTGGTCCGCTACTATATGCTTTAAATTCCCGCCCGCGGAACGCAATGCAAGCACCTGCCATTCCCCGGTATAGTGTTTTTTATTCACATGCGGCAACCATGCATTTGAGTGTATTAATTCTCTTGTTTCAATTTGCAGGCTATCGAAATCTGTGCGCAGGTTCAACCTCGCATATTTTATCAAAAAGTTTTTGTGCATAGCCGCCGTTAAATTACAAAAGCTGCTGAATATTTGCGGGTAAGGAACAGCTTCGTTCTGCTTTTGAATGGATAGTTCCGTTCTGGTCGCAGCGAATAAAACGGCTGCTGTTTCCATGATAACAATCATTTCTAAGTGTGAAGTGGATCACCATATTGGGCCAGTTCAATTCTTACTTTTATTTCATCATAATCATGCAGAAGGATAAAGATGCCATGATACCCAAATGGTCATAAAATCATGGCATCTTTCCACCCTTAAGAGGATGATCAACCAATCAATAAAGAACGGTCCTCGCGTAATTCGCACCGTGCGCTCTGAAGGTGAACGCGCTAACAACTGTGGATCGTTTTTCATCCTGCAGTTTAGTTGCCCGTGGAAAGAGCATCTTCTGAAAGTTTGATGGTTGTCATTTGGCCTTTTAAAAAACGAACGATTTCAAATTCTTCATCCGCTCTTATCGCATAGCTGAAGCAGATGGCCTGTTAACCGTAAAATGATCGCAAAATGTCACTTAGGTAGACACACGAAGTAATTTTATAGAGTTCAGGATCAAGCGCGGTGCTTATAGGAAATCGAAATTGTATTTGTTTCACCTTATTTGAAGAACCAAATGGAATCATTGAATGCGCAACTACGTGCAGTTAAACAAAAATTTCCCGAACAGGGCGACCGCATTGAACAGTTATACGAAGTCGACGAGGATTTCCGGGCCCTTTGTGCGGATTACGTTTTGTGCATGCGGCAACTGGTAGAAATAGAAAAGGAATTCAGTGAAAAAGAACACTCAATGAAAGAATATAAAAATATCCGCAGAGAACTTGAAAAAGAATTACATGATTTTATTTACAACGGATGACCCAAAACAGGCGCACATTTGTTAACTCTGTTTAAAATATGACGGATTTGCCGAGTTAACCGTTAAATGCATACTGTCACCATTATTCAAGAGATTAATACCTTATTTTGATTTTAATAAAAATACCTTGTAACATATTGAATTTGATAGCGGAAAAAATCTAACTGTGTTAGTTCTAAATTTCTCGAAATCTTAAAAATAAACATTGATATGAAAAAAATTTTCATTAGCCTGGTTTTCCTCACATCGCTGGCCTCTGCTGCTCATTCGCAAAATGTAAGGTTGAATCTTTACGGCGGGTATGTTTTTGATGATAAAGTGGACAATTCCTATAGCTATAGTGAGGCAGGGTACTTTCAGGGAAAAATAAAAGGAGGATTCCTTTGGGGCGGTGGCCTTGAATTCCGGTTACATGAATACTATGGTCTCGAATTATTATATCAAAGGCTCGACACAAAGGCTCCTATCGATTATTACGGGACAATTCAAGGTCAACACGCAAACATTGACCTGGGTATAAATTATATCATGGTCGGTGGTGCAAGATCATTGCGCCCTCCCGGTTCCAAAGCAGAACCCTACGGAGGATTCATGCTGGGTATGGCGATAATCGATGCAAAATCTCAGGAGTTGGGTGACAACAGTGCAACAAAATTTGCCTGGGGTTTACGTTTGGGTACAAATGTTTGGGCGTCTGACAGGGTGGGTATAAAATTACAAATGCAGCTTCTTTCTATTCCGCAGGGTGCCGGTGGTGGTTTATATTTTGGAACGGGTGGTGTAGGTGCTGGCGTTTCGACGTACTCTACCATGTTGCAATTTGCGTTGGGTGGAGGTCTTACGTTTAAGCTGGGTGGCCAACAACCGCATACCACGCCGACGCAACCACAATAAGGCAAAGCAGTTTCATTCACTCATATTGCACAAAACCTTAGCTTACGGCGGCCGTAAGCTATTGGTTTTTATAAAGGGAATTATCCCCGCTAATTATCGCAAAAAAAATAAACATATGCAGGAAGCAAAAAAGAACCAGGGACCGGAAGGCGGATCGAAAAAGAAAACCCGAAAAGAAATAGAAAAAAAACTTGAAGTTGCACTCGAATCACTAATGCCGGTGCTGGGCGAAAAAAAATTTAGAAAAAGGATCAAAAGAGCCGGAAAAATATTGGGCCAGGATGTTAGCGGCACACGTGCGGATGGCTCTTTTCAATTTAAAAAAACAAAAGCAACGGCTAAGGAATCGGCTGAATAGCTGTAAAAGATCATTGGTAGTTTGCTTTTCGTCGAAATAAATAAAATGCTTACCGATCGGCTGCATGAAAAAGCAATTTACTTTCATTCTCCTTACGGGTCTCTTCCAATTCCATGTCCAGGAAACCTTATCTCAAACCACAACTAATAAAGCATTTTCCTTTGGCTCCTATGGGCGTGTGGGTGCCGGGTTTTCTCCGGCTATTGAAGGCAACATCGGCCGCTCTCTAAACCTGAATGGCATGGGCTCTATTGGCGGCAGGATGGAAGAGGCAGATTATGTGGAGTTGCTTGCTGCTCTTCATTTCAAACCGGAAGACAGGCAAGGCGACACAACGGTTATCAATATGCAGGCGCGACTGGCCATGTATAGCGGCAAAGGACAGTTGATCGGGAATGTAAGCAGCACCAGCGCATACGGAGGAGTCACCGTTGCCCTGCCTGAATTATATGTAGAGGCGCTTAATATTCGCGGCTCGAAATGGAGTGCCTGGATGGGCGCGAAATTCTTTCGCGGTTACGATGTACACATCGCAGACTATTTTTATTTTGACGATCACAGCAGCCAGGGTTTTGGCGTCACATACAACAGAACCTCGCTCGCTGTTTTATTTCCGGGCAATGTTGATACCGGCAACTCACTTCCGCCAAACTTTTATGTAAACATCATTGACGAAACTCCACGCCTCGGGTTGCGCGGAAGAAGCATGATTGTTCTCGAACACGTGATACCGTTTGATGACGACAAGCAGAAAATAAAATTGCTCGGCGAATACCATCACCTTGCCGACGCAACACTTGAAGATACCACGACACCGTATAATTATCCCGCAGCAGCGGGATGGGTTTTCGGCGTTGAGCACACTATAAACCTGAACACGGTGATCGGTGGTTCGTTCAACCAGGCCGCGATCCGTTATGGACACGGCATTGCGAATGGTGGCGATGGTGGTAACTCCAAAACATTTCTAACGTATGGAGCTCCGAACCTGCAGACAAATAAATTTGACAACGCGTATTCAACCACGCTCGTCGATCACATTCTTGTGAACGTGAGTCCGAAATATACCGTGAACGGTTATGGTATCTACACAAAAAGCCGCGGCGCTGCTGATAGCTTGAACAAAGCGCCCGATTATTTCGGCCGCGAGATCTTCAATCGAAAAACAGAATATGCGTTTGGCGTCAGAAATTTCTGGTACATAAAAAAATGGTTTCACTTAATTACAGAGCTGCACTATGCGAACCGAAAAGACGGTGATCAGCCTTCAGCGGCAATGACGAAATTTTCACTGGTACCAACATTCGTCCCAACCGCAAAGGCGGATCCATGGGCGCGCCCGCATCTGCGCGTAATTTATTCCATCGCAAAATATAATCAGTTTGCAACCGACAATTTATATTCACCATACCTCGCGGAGATCGGCCATAAAAAGTGGGGCCAGTACATTGGCATCAGGGCGGAATGGTGGTTGTTTTAATGGATCCACTTAATCAGGCAGAAGTAAAACACTTCGCTGAAAGTTCATTCTCATTTAACGGATAAATGCCGAACCGATCAGCCCCTAACTTTATCTTTATCATGTGCCCGGCGAAGCATGAACCACGTATGCGTGTAAAAAATGGCTCAGAAACTTCGCGTACGAATACACAATGATTAAAAGAATGAGTCCGATAGATCAAAACAAAAATTTGCGCAGAGCCGTCCATTCGCAATTGCTTTTTATCGCCGGCAATTCCGTCTGTGCCGGTTGAAAAAATGTTATGAAACTCTATGTTTTATATTACTTTTAAGCGGTGGGCTTACCTTTTTTAAAAGCAACAAATTATTTTTTATGGAAAGCAAGATTCTAAAAGTATTATTACCTGGATTTGTAATCACTTTAATGTTCGCCTGTAATGAAAAGAAAGAAGAGGCCGCACCAGTCGTAGTTGACAAAGACCAAATAAAAAAAGAAATTCAAGCTAAGGAAGATGAATTTGCCTCACTTTATAATAACGCAGAAATGAAAAACATAGGCTATTATGCCGATGATGCGACAGTCTTTTATCAAAACAAGGAACCATTGGTGGGCAAGCCGGCGATCGTTGAATTTTTGAAATCAGATCTGACCGGAAACACTAATAAGATTTCATTTAAAACCAATGAAGTTTTTCCGTCAAATGATGGAAACCAGGTGGTAGAAGTCGGTTATTATAAAGTGGTGGATTCTGCTAATAATCCCATTAATACCGGCAATTATATGATCCTATTTGAAAAAAGAGACGGTAAATATGTTTCCGTAAGGGAAATGAGTGCTTCTGATATGCCCCTTCAATAAGAGGGACAATATATTTTGTCCGCGGCTGCATGGCCGCTTTTTTTTTGCCAGTACATTAAAAGATACGCAATTATCGCCTCCTGCCGCCGCCGCCGCCACTTCTCATTCCGCCGCCGCTAAAGCTTGAGCTTCCACTGCTTCTGGTACGCGATGACCCCATAGAAGACGAAGAAAAATTTGAAGTCGATGGCCTATTAAGACTACTGCTTGATGCTCTGTTGTTACTTACACTATTATTGGTCGAGGGCCTGGTATTAGTCGTTGCTCGATTACTGGTTGATGCTCTGTTGTTACTTACATTATTATTAGTTGAGGGCCTGTTATTAGTCGTCGCCCGATTACTGGTTGATGCTCTATTACTGGTTGATGCTCTATCACTAGTTGACGGTCTATTGCCATAACTTCCCTTCGCCATATTATTTGACACAGTATTGGATCTGTTTCTACTGTTGTTATAGTGATTAATGTTATTCCGATTTCCATTATTGATGATCACGTTATTATTCCCGCCATGATAATGACCGCCATAATAACCACCATGGTGATACCAATTATTATGGCGATATATGCCAACTGCCATAACTGTCGCAAATCCAAACCACGGAGGATAATATCCGTAATAATACGGAGGATAGTAGGGCACGTAGGCAGGTGAATAAACATACTGTACGATGGGTGCCGATTGAACAACAGTTACAGTTGATGCAGGAACATTCACAACAACAGGATCTTCACCTTTATACCCGGGATTAGCTGTGATGGAGGAATTTCCTTTTGGTTCTATAACATAATCCTTTCCGTACAATTCTTCGTCACCAACCATCTGTAAAGAAACTCTGCCATTCTGCTTGGTTAACAGGATAACCGCAACATCCTGCTTTTCAGTTTTGGTGACATCAACCTGGAGTATAAATGTATAAGACGAATCTTCCCCCTTCTGAGTTACCACCTTAATAAAATCAACTTTCTTATCCAGGTTTAGGTCCAGGTTATTGATACCTTCTTTTTCATCATTCAACGATTTTTCAAAGCCTTCAATGGTTTTTGACTTTTGAAAAAGATCCAGTACAGCATAAAGATCAAGGTTATCTCCCGGCAGGTTTAACATGGCTGTTGAATCGCCCTCAGTTTGAGAAAACGCAGGCACGCTTAACAAACTCATCGCTACTGCCAAATATGGTAAAAAGAATTTTTTCATGATGTGTATAATTTATGAAATCGGCACTCATGCAAGGTAACTAATAGTTGCATTTAAAAACGCTGCATTTGCCGGTTTAACCGTAGAATGCAGAGCATTTCGTTGCAGACAAGGCATGAAAATGTTTACCAGCGCAATCAATAGGTAACTGGCTTACCATTATTTTTTTGATGCCTATTCTGTCAGATTTGAATATTTCAATGTCTAATTTTTTCCTTGAAGCAGCTTTCACTTTCCTGACTTCCCAACTTTCGGATTTCCATGACTACCTGACTTTTCCAACTTTCCGACTTTCCGACTTGATGACTTCCCGCCTACTACGCTTAACCGTTAAAGCAGGCAGCTAACTGAAATTTGAGATAACTTGGATGACCATTGTTCAGGAATTCATGAAAGTCTCTGCAAAAAGAATTGCAATTAAATTTTTGAAGATAAGTGGTATCACGCTGGTCAGTATTGTAGCGTTGATGTTCTTTTTACCGTTGCTTTTTCCAAATTTCGTCGCGACTAAGATCAAGACATGGGCCAACGCGGTCATCATAACAGACCTGAATTTTTCAAAGGCACGTTTGTCTTTTTTCAATCATTTCCCGGCTCTGACGCTTACACTGTATGACGTTTCCTTGAAAGGATCCGTGCCGTTTCAAAACGATACCCTTCTTAAGGCCGATGAAATAGCATTGGGCGTAGATCTGTCTACGCTCTTTTCGAGCCGCATGAGGATCGATGAAATATTTCTTACTAAAGGAGACGTGCAAATCAAAGTAGACAAAAACGGCCAGCCGAATTATAACGTCTACCGCACCGATACTTCCACTGCAGTTTCCAACGACACCAGCACCACACAACTGAAGATCGAGCTTATAGAAATTGATCATACAAACCTCGTGTATGATGATAAGTCGATCCCGATCGTTATTGCGGCAAAAGAGTTGAATTATACGGGCAAGGGCGATCTGAGCAAGGCGATCTTCGACCTGGCTTCAAACATTGAAATCGATTCCTTCGATTTGGAGTACGACAGCATGCGGTATATAAGTGCAAAGCAGTTGCAGGCCGACCTGATCACAAAGATCAACACTAACTCACTGGCGTTTGTCTTTGAAAAGAACGATCTGCACATCAACAAGC
This sequence comes from Parafilimonas sp., assembly GCA_035631175.1. GTDB lineage: Bacteria > Bacteroidota > Bacteroidia > Chitinophagales > Chitinophagaceae > Parafilimonas. The sequence continues at coordinate 3,796 of DASQJI010000099.1, read as the reverse complement.
TACCGGTACATTTCAAAGGCAACTTTGAGTTTCTTGAGAATGGCTACAACATGGATTTCCGCATTTTTTCACACAATACAAATCTGCGCGATGCTTTTACTGCGCTTCCGCCGGAATATCTTTCCTGGCTTGAAAACACAACAGTAAGCGGCAACACAAATTTGGACGCGTACTTAACCGGAAAATATATTGAAGACAAGAACATCATGCCCGATCTCGGGTTCACGATGACCGTGCGGAACGGGAATATCGCTCATCAAGATGCACCAACACCAGTGAGCAACCTGTTCTTGGATTTTGACACAAAGCTTCCTTCACTCAATACTGACAGTTTGTATATAAATATCGATTCGCTTTTCTTCAACATGGACGAGGATTATTTCAGCGGTGTTGTTCAGTTGAAAAATTTAAATGATCCGCACTTGCACGCGGTGATGAATTCGAATCTTGATCTCGAAAAATGGAACAGGACCATGGGAATTTCTGCTGTTGATCTGAAGGGAAAGGCGAATTTGCATTTTTATGCCGACGGAGGTTACAAAACAACTGTTGTCTACCACGGTTTAAGAAAGCAACCCGATACCTTGCTTTCTGAAATTCCACGATTCAGGTTAAGCGCATCACTCTCCCAGGGCTACTTCAAATACGCATCATTGCCTCAGTCGATCCATGACATCACCTTTAACGTAAATGCTTCATGCCCCGACGGCAACCCGGATCATTCAATCTTCTCCATCGAAAATGTGAATGCAACTGCGCTGAACAATTTCATAAAAGGATATATAAAGATCAGCGGAGATGAAGACCTGCCCCTGGATGTTGACCTGAAAACGAATTTGGACCTCGGTGATATCAAACAATTTTACCCGCTCGATAGTTTAAGTCTTGCAGTTAACGGCAATCTAAATATCGATCTCCAATGCAAAGGCAAATTCAATCCTGATAAAAAATTATTTCCGGTCACAAAAACATTTGTCAGTCTGAAGAATGGCAGCATTCAAACAAAATATTATCCGCGGCCCGTTGAAAAAATTCAGGCAGAAGTAGTGGTAACATGCACCTCTCCGTCACCCAGGGACGTGCACGTTGCCTTGCAGCCGGTATCATTTCAATTTGAAGGACAGCCATTTCTTCTGAAGGCAGACCTCAAAAATCTTGATGACTTGCGTTATAACGTAACTGCTAATGGCGTGCTCGATATTGGAAAAATTTACAAGGTGTTTGCCATAAAGGGATACAGTGTTGACGGCATGGTAAAAACTGAGCTCGCCTTACGCGGTACGCAAGCCGATGCCACCGCCGGGCGTTACGACAAGCTGTTCAATTCGGGAACATTAAAAATTCAAAACATTGTTTTGATCACGGATATTTATCCGCAACCATTTTATATATCTACGGGAGTATTTCGATTTGAACAGGAAAAAATGTGGTTTGATGCTTTCAAAGCGCATTACGGGAAAACAGATTTTGGTTTGAAAGGATATTTAACGAACGTGATCAATTACGCGCTAAAGCCGGGTTCGCCATTAATTGGCAATTTTGATCTGAGCACACCGCATTTTTTTGCTGATGAGTTTATGGTATTTGCGGACACAAGTTCCACGTCAGGTAGCAATGCGTCTGCAACCACTAATACTGCCGCTGCAACAGCCGGTGTGATCATAGTTCCGTCAGACCTCTCATTAACACTTAATGCCACGGCGGGCAGAGTAAGCTATACTGGGCTTGACATAAAAGATTTCAAAGGACAGGTAATGATCGATAGCAGCAGGCTGAAATTGAATCAAACGGGCTTTTATATTATTGATGCCCCGGTGATAATGGATGCAACCTATCAAAGCCTTTCACCCACCAAAGCTTTTTTTACATATCACATTAATGCACAAAATTTTGATGTGAGAAAAGCTTACAACGAGATCAAGATCTTCCATGACCTGGCGCCATCTGCCGCAAATGCGCAGGGAGTTGTCTCGATCGATTATAACCTAAGCGGCAAGCTGAATTCAGAAATGTATCCTGTCTATCCTTCATTAAAAGGCAGTGGAGTTTTGAGTGTGAAGAGTGTACAGATGAAGGGGTTTAAGCTAATGAATGCAGTGAGCAGTGCAACTGACAAAGCAGATGTAAAAGATCCGGACCTTTCAAAAGTGGATATTAAAACGTCCATAGAAAATAACATCATCACATTACAGCGCGTCAAACTACGCGTTTCCGGTTTCAGGCCGAGGTTTGAAGGGCAAATGAGTTTTGACGGTAAACTCAATCTCACTGGCCGTCTTGGTTTACCTCCATTCGGCATTATAGGAATACCGTTTACTGTTACAGGCACACAGGATAATCCGCAGGTACATCTGCGCCGCGAAAAAGATTCTGATAAGATAGAAGAAACAACGGAGGAACCGGATACCGACGAACAATGAAATGCTCGGCCATCGCCCTGCAAATCGTAAATCTGTAGTTGTAAATAAACGTCTTCTCACCAAACTTCACGAAGCATCAACCTCTGCGCAAATCGTAAATCGTAGATCTGAAATCGTAAATAAAAAAAGGCCTGCCCTAAAAAGAGCTGGCCGTTGCTAACCTATGAAAAACACCTATTTAAAATATTTTTATGAAACGACAATTTTTTTTTGATCAGATATCGGGAAATACCGTTGATAAAGTTATTGAATAACCGGTGTAATTTCCGCTTCAATTTAATAAAAAAAACTGATTTTCGTCAGTTAACAGTTAAATAAACCTGTAAAATGACAAATAGCAGAGAAAAGGGTAACTATGCGCTTGTTAAATGATAAAGGCTGTTCTTTAATTTTACTACATGAAAATCAAAACTATGAACATCAAAAAAATTTTACCGTTTGGAGTGATGCTTATGCTGGCCGGTTGCGGTCCCAGTACCAAAATTGAAAAAACGTGGACCGATCCTTCTTTTACGAAGGCGTCAGTGCAATCGGTAAAAAAAGTTCTTGTTATGGGGCTTTTGAATGATGAATCCACACGCAGAATTGCCGAAGATAAAATGGTGGCGGCTTTTAAAAATATTACCGCCGTTCAATCGTATAGTTATCTGAGTGCTTCCGATACGGACAGATCTGCAGTTGAGGCAAAACTGAAACAAGATGGATTTGACGGTGTAGTTGTAATGCGTTTGGCAAATGTAGATAAGAGCACTTCATACGTGCCAGGGACAACCTACGGCGGATGGTATGGCTATCGTTATGGCAGTTCAGGGTATTACACGGAAGACAAGACGTATTACGTGGAAACAAATTTTTATTCTCTTACTGAAGGCAAACTGCTTTGGTCAGGTACGACCTCATCTTTGAATCCATCCAAGCTTGACCGCACATTGGATGACATCATCAATACCTTGAAGGCACAATTGCAGTCGCAGGGGTTGGTGAAATAGGAAGATCAGTAATGAGTGATGAGTGATGAGTTGGTCAGCGTTTATAGTGTGAACCTGTCACTGATTACTTATCACTCAAATTAAAGAAAAAAACGAGTTGCGTGCATTTCAACGTCTCACCTCATCACTGATCGTTCATCATTCATTTAAGAGATCAGTAATGAGTGATGAGTGGGTCAGCGTTTACAGTGTGAACCTGTCCTTTAATATTTATCACTCAAACGAAAGAAAAAAACGAGTCGCGTGCATTTCAGCGTCTCAACTCATCACTGATCATTCATCATTTATTTCAAAAGATCAATAATGAGTGATGAGTGATGAGTTGGTCAGTGTTTACAGTGTGAACCTGTCATTGATTACTTCATTCTCTTCGATTCAAAAAACTAA
>DASQJI010000098.1:0-2307 GCA_035631175.1 Parafilimonas sp. | reverse complement strand
ATTTTTATCATTAAAGTACAAGGTGGTAAGCCAGCCTGATTGATCATCCGCAGAAAAAAGTTTTAGAGATGACAGAGGTTGAAATGGCCTTATATCGCCGACCGTTGTGAGCGAATAATTATCCCATAATATTCCGTAATTTTTGCCGGACACCAGCAATGGCACTGCAACTTCAGTATTGTTTTGAAAAAGAAATACCTGCTCTCCTTTGTAATTTACGATACCATCCTGGTGTTGTCCAAGCCCATACAAACCATCATCTGCCGTTGTGCTGAAACTTTGTTTCATATGATAAGACGGCTCGCCTTCAAATGCAGTTGGTTCAAATGTGCGACCGTTGAACTGCTTTTCCTGTACGATCCGTTTGCTACTCACGTCAGCGAATGAAACGCCGCCCGTTTTTTTACTCACCGTTACGATCAGTGCATTTGTCTTCAACTGGATCGAGTCCGGAAATTCATCAACGCTGAAACTGGTTTTTTGTGATGGATGATAAACCACAATCAAACTTTCCTCGTCCCGAAAATTTTCAGCCGGACTTGCTGTTACCTTAATTATGCGATCGTTTATTGTTTCAATTCTTATCGCATGTGTATTTCCCGACAGGTCTTGTTTCGGATACACAATAATCCCATCCGTTGTTCTGGTAAATTTTTGCCCAAAGGAATTGCTGAGAATGACGATGAGGAAACCGACTAAAAAGGTGGTGCGTTTTAGCATAGCCAACATTTAAAGAAATAATAAAGTGATAAAAGTAAGCAGCTTTCGAATTAGCGCATATCAGATGAGCGATGCAAAGCGGATTATCTTTGCACCCATTTTTAAATGTTATAACGGCAATGAAGGATTGTTACATTGTAGATGCGGTAAGGACTCCAATTGGAAAGTACGGTGGGCGACTGAGCTCAATTCGGCCTGACGACCTGCTGGCCCATGTTATTACCGCGCTGATGAACCGGAACCCCGTAGACCCCGAGGCGATTGAGGACGTAATCGCCGGAGACGCTAACCAGGCTGGAGAAGATAATCGTAATGTTGCGCGTATGGCCGCGTTGCTCGCCGGTTTGCCGCCGCGTGTTGCAGGCAATACGGTGAACCGTTTGTGTGCGAGCGGGCTGCAGGCGATCATGGACGCGTCGCGTGCTATCATGTGTGGCGAAGGAATGCTGTACATCGCCGGCGGTGTTGAAAGTATGACACGCGCGCCGTTTGTGATGGCAAAGAGTGATGGGGCATGGAATCGAAAAGCAGAAGTGGTTGACTCCACGATCGGTTGGCGATTTGTGAACCCTGCACTGGCGAAAATGTATTACCCCTTTTCGATGGGCGAGACCGCTGAGAATGTGGCGAAACAATGGAATATTAGCCGGGAGGAGCAAGATCAGTTCGCGCTGAGTTCACAGGAAAAATATTTTGCTGCACTAAAAGAAAATAAATGGGAAGCAGAGATAGTTGCGGTTGAAATGATGAACGACAGGTTAATAACCTGGTTTTCGCAGGACGAGCATCCGCGCCAAACATCTCTGGAAAAACTGGCGACGTTAAGACCGGCGTTCGTAAAGGACGGCAATGTCACCGCCGGGAATTCTTCGGGTATCAATGATGGTGCTGCTGCATTATTGTTGGCGAGTGAAGAAGCCGTGAAAACATTTAACCTGGAGCCGCTCGGAAAGATCGCGAGCATGGGTGTTGCCGGTGTTGACCCGGCGATCATGGGCATTGGTCCTGTACCGGCGAGTCAAAAAGCGTTAATGCGCGCCGGCTTAACAGCAGAAGAACTGGATCTTGTAGAATTGAATGAAGCTTTTGCGTCTCAATCACTAGCATGTATCAAAGAACTGAAGCTTGATGCAGGCAAGGTGAATGTTAACGGCGGCGCTATCGCGCTGGGACATCCGCTCGGTTGCAGTGGGGCGCGCATATCGGCTACACTACTTCACGAAATGAAAAGAAAAAGCTTGAAGTACGGACTTGCGACTATGTGTGTAGGTGTTGGACAAGGAGCAGCTATCATATACGAGGGTCTTTGACCGACAATTTGCGTATTTGACGCTTATTTTCAACCTGTGGCATTTTAATTGAACCTTTCTACCTTCGCCTTTTACCGCACTTATTTTATTTGTTGGTGACAAACTGGCGTTTGAACAGAATATGAAGATTGACAACTTTTTGCTGACGGATGAGGACGCAGAATTCCTGCCTATTATTCCACTCAATGAAACCGACGAACAGGACAAAAATCTTGTTGTACCCGATACACTTCCGTTACTTCCACTAAAAAATACCGTGTTATTTCCCGGCGTCGTA
>DASQJI010000097.1:0-3679 GCA_035631175.1 Parafilimonas sp. | reverse complement strand
TTTTAGAAGATCAGGTTCGTTTTGTTTTTAATTTTCTCGTGTGTTAGTTCGGCTACTAGTTGTATTCCGTCTATATTTTTCAAGTCCTGTTGAAGGTTTATAAAATCGTCCTCGGCTATTCTGTCTGACTTTACAAGCCATAAAAAATCAAGATGCTTAAATTCCGGAAGTAAGTATTCGCCCTCGAACTGGTTGTGATAAATGTAATGCTCGAGCTCGCATTCGGTTTGCCAAAATTGATAAACCGGGAAAAAATAATAACGGCCTTTTCTTTTCAGTTGGATCTCGACATCTGCGTTTAACCGGAAGTCAAAGCCCAACTCGCCGTTGATGAGCCAGCAAAAACGGTAATTTTTCATGAGCGACATAATGCCGAGCAGCCTCGCGCCTGAAAAAAAATCGTCTTCGATTCCCTCCAGGTCAAGCTTAAGTTTTGTCATGAATGTTGTATTGAAACCTCAAACATCAAACCTCAAACCTTTTAAAACTGCACATCGAAACTCATTTCCTCTCCGCCTCTCGAGATACGCAGCGTTGTTTGATCACCTTTCTTAAAATGCTGCAATGCCTGCATGTATGTTTGGATGTCAACGAATTTGTAATCGCCGAGTTGCATTAACACATCGCCGGCCTTAAGCCCGATCCGTTCAGCAATTTTTCCTTTGCTCACACCGTCAATTCGTAAACCGTTACCACTATATGCATAGTCAGGTATAACGCCGAGCGTCACTGGCAATGAGACCGGCCTCGCATCGGCATCCCTTGTCTTTGTAAATGTCAATTTGCCCTTGTCATCGGTTGAGGTGATGATATTCACGATATAATCGACGATCTCAGTTTCGTCCTTATAATTTATTTTATCCGCATCATCGGTTGCTTTATGATAATCCGAATGGCTGTTTGTGAAAAAGAAAAGCACCGGGACGCTGTCGGTGTAGAACGACATGTGATCGCTCGGACCTGCGCCGCTGCTGTCGAACATGGTAACAAGATTTGGATCGGTGGTCTTGGTGAGAACTTCGCCCCATGTTGGAGACGTTCCATAGCCGCCGATCGTGAGCTTGCGGTTGGGATCATAGCGGCCAACCATATCCATGTTTATCATATAGTTGATGTTCGCATTGGTTGTCTTGTGCTGAAGCCAGTATTTTGAACCGAGCAAGCCCAGCTCTTCGCCTGAAAAGGCAATAAAAAGATAGTTGTTGTTGTGGGCTTTCGTTGCGTATAACAGTCTTCCAAGTTCCATTAAGGCTGCAGTGCCGCTCGCATTGTCATCCGCACCGTTATGAATTTCGCCTTGCCCGTCCAAACTATTTCCATCTTCCCCGTAACCCAAATGATCGAAATGTGCGCCGAGCACTACGGTGTTGGGTGCATTGAAATTGATATATCCAATCACATTGTGAGCCTTCCGGTTGTCCACTTGAAGATCGACGCCAACACCCACGTCATAAATGTTCGTAGGATCTCCAAAATATTTTTGAGCGCCATCCTTTGTAAGGTAAACAACAGGTATGGATACTGCTTGCGAAGTATCTTGCTTTTCGAATAAGATGTTATCTGCCGCGGATGATGTATTGTAAACGATGAGCGCTTTCGCTCCTTTTGCCGCGTCGTTTTGTGCTTCTTGTTTCACCGCTCCTAAAATGTCGAAATGAGGATTATTTGCATTATCCTCGAGCAGGTCGGCAACATTCCAAAACCATATTTCATGTTCTTCACGTAACAACGGAGACACGCTGCCTGTGGCTGCGCCGTTAGCTGAAAATGCGAGTGGGTAAAAATCATTTTTTATCTCGAGCTTCTGGCCGTTCACGGTAAATGTGTTTGCGGGTGTAGTGAACTGCTTTCCCTGGTTGATCTCAAATTCCTGGACGTAGCCATTGTCCCCTTTTGGCTCCAGTTTATATTTTCCAAACACGTCCGAAATGTATTGCGTAGCCAGTAATTCACCGGGCGTACCGGCTCGCCTTCCTTCCAACTTGTCGCTTGCCAGGTATTGAATATGCGTTTGCAGGTTGGTCGCAGTGATCTTATCAGCTTTTGCTTTTAGCTTTTTGTTTTGCGCTTCAACAAGGTTTACAGTGCCTATGATCACTAAAATCAGCCACAGTCTTTTCATGTGATGTTGTTGTAATACAAATTTAACGATGTGAATTTTGTACAGCCTCAAATATTAAAATGATAATTTGTTTCTTAAATTTCAAATCATTTGTTATAATTCTTTTACTTCCCTATTACTGTTCTCCGTCTGCGCTCCGGAGAGGACGCGCCATGGCGGAAACATCCAATATCGTAATCCGGTCAAACATATCAACCTTAGTTTTGCACCCCATTTATGGCGGCCCCACGTAAGAGCATACATATCGCACTGGTAGGTAATCCGAACAGCGGAAAGACTTCATTATTCAATGCGCTCACGGGTTTGCATCAGAAAGTGAGCAATTTTCCTGGAGTTACGGTTGATAAAAAAACGGGCGTCAGTACCCTCGACGAAGAAGCATCGTCAACCCTTATCGACCTGCCGGGCACTTATAGCCTGTATCCACGCAGGGCGGACGAATGGGTAGCATACAAAGTATTGATGAAGGCTGACGAGCAGATCAAGCCTGACGTGATCTTGCTGATCGCAGACGCGAGCAATTTAAAACGCAATCTTCTTTTCTGCACGCAGGTGATAGATCTGAAATATCCTGTCGTGATCGCGCTCACTATGATGGACCTTGCGCGAAAAAAAGGTTTTGAGATAGACGTTGCTGGTTTATCGCTTGAACTTGGCGTGCCCGTCGTGCCGGTGAACCCGCGAAAAAATAAAGGCATCGCTGAGTTGAGAAAGTCTCTCGCACTCACGGCGAAGAAGACGCAGTCTGCTCAGCGTGACTTTATCGATAACCACGCACTTGCTCCAAAGGCCATTGACACTGTTAAACACATCTTCCCGGGCATGAGTGATTATGGCGCGATGCATCACCTGATGAACCACGAAAGTTTTCCTCTACCTGCAACGATCCAGGATGTGATCGAACGCGCTGAGGTCGACAATCACTTCAATGCGCCAAAAACCCAGGCGGAAGAAATTCTTAAGCGCTATAGCCGGATTAAGCAGGTGATGAAACAGAATGTTATCGAGCCTGATCCGTTGCAACGAAAACTTTTTACCGAACACCTCGACAATATATTGCTGCATCGTGTGTGGGGTTATTTCATCCTGCTCACGGTATTGTTCCTGCTTTTTCAAAGTATATTCTGGCTGGCTCAGTTTCCGATGAATGCGATCGACTGGAGTTTTTCGCAGGTAAGCGGCTGGCTGAACAATACGCTTCAGGAATCGTGGTGGAGCGATCTGTTAGTTAACGGTTTGCTGGCCGGTCTGAATGGAATTCTGGTTTTTGTTCCGCAGATCATGATCTTGTTCGGCTTGATCACGTTGCTGGAAGATTCGGGTTATATGGCGCGTATTAGTTTTTTAAGCGACAAACTGATGCGTAAAGTTGGACTGAACGGTAAAAGTGTGATGCCGATGATCAGTGGCTTTGCATGCGCAGTACCTGCGATCATGACGACACGAAACATTGAAAACAGGAAGGAAAGGTTACTTACGATCCTCGTGACCCCGTTGATGAGTTGCAGTGCCCGCTTGCCCGTGTACACGATTTTGATCGCTCTCGTTATACCGAAC
>DASQJI010000096.1:0-6030 GCA_035631175.1 Parafilimonas sp. | reverse complement strand
GAGCAACCGGCGCTGTCCTGCGCTCGATATAGCATAAAAAGCGTATCGTTCTTCACTGCCACCGCGGGATTGTAGACGTTTTTGTTTTCCCATTTCACAACCTTCTCCTGGATCGGACATTCGAAGCTCAGGTTGCCAGGGTGCATGATCGGATTAACAGCATCCTGCTTCACAAAGGGAAGCAGCCATGATTGTTGAGCGGAATCATGATTGTTGGCTGAAGCTTTTCTTTGATCAGTATTACACGCAACGAAAAAAAAGCTGAGGTATGAAAAGAAACAAAATGAAATCAACACCCGCGGAAAATGTAACATCCGCTGAAATTAAAATAATTTTTGGTAAGCGATTGTGTGTGCGCATCCAGCAACATTCAAAATATATAACTCGTCGCTCTCTTGCGCGCTTATTGTGCAGTGATCAATTCTGTGTAGGATTTATCATGGTATCCCATCGGCTCAGTGTACTTCAGATGATTGTTGTTTAAAACGAGAATACTGTCCTCGTCAACCCAGTTTGTAAAATCGACGATCAAAAGCGTGGCAGTACTGTCCGAGAAATGCCAGGTGCCATGATACTTATACCCTCCGTCCAGCTCAACACAGCTTCCATCTTTCCTGAATGTAATGCGCGTGTCGTCAAGATCGATCACGTTGTTACTGCCACCGCGCAAATATTGAATATCGCCCCTGTGATGCTGGTCTATATAATGAAAGTCATATTCCTGGTACATCCATGAATGTGCAATAAGCAACGATGACCGGGTTTTTAAAATCGTCGCCTCATCGGAGGAACTTCCGGCGACAGCTTTGGAAGGATCGACATCAGTCTTCGTGCAAGCCGATATCAAAATGCCAACCACGGCAGAAACGGTGATGAATATTTTCATGGTTATTGTTTTGAATGAACAAGGTTATTTGGATAAACTCTTGCAGAAAGGAAAAGGTTGCTTTAGCGTATCTCCGGCAGGTCATTCTTCCAACCTGTTAGCCGGTATATGTAAAAATTATGCGCCGGCTCGCCACCTCTGGAAATTTTGATCTCAGCAGCCGGGTCTATTTTTTCATAGTATGCACCGTATAAGCTGCGCGCATCATACAGTTCGTCTGAAGGCACAATGCAATAGGCGGACTGAAAATTGACCTCGCTTTTCCGGTAACGGTTCATCCACATATATTCATGCAGATTTATGATATTGCCCAACCCGATCATTTGTATGCCTGCGGGCCTGCAGAAATAATACTCCTGGTGAGCCCCCCACCACTTGTAGCAAACAACTGGTGTCTTTTCCGGCATGATTCCATCACGAACATCTTTTTCATACAACGAATCGAATTGCTTGCCCGCTTCCTTCCAGCCATACCAATCCAACGTTAGATCATCGGTGCCGAGATTCGTATTCGACTTGCTCCCCAGGTTACCCGGATAATGATAGATGGTGAGTGTGCTCAGAACCAGGAACAAAACGTGTCCGCCCAACGCCCAATACAACACCTTTGGACCGGCCCGTTTCTTATTTCTTCCATCAAGCCAGATTGCAGCAAGCGGTATCAGCGATACATATGCTGGTCCGCTCCAGTGTGGCAATGTATCGGCACGATAAAGCGAAATGAAAAGTATGATTGATGCGAGCAACAGGCCAGTGAAGTTCAAAATCGTCAGCGCGGGCAATCGTTTCATGTTATGATGTCGCCACGTAAGCAGAGCGATCAGTATCAGTATAACGTTAAAAGGATTATTGATGAGCAACTGGCCGCAAGCCTGTCGCAAAAATGTATACCAGTTCCTGGCGAAGCCGTGGATGTTGATGCGTTGGCTGTCGAAGCTGTACGTTACGAAGTTGTACCGGAGATTCCATACGAGGATCGGGATGCAGATCGCGATGCTGATCGCCACTGCCACATACAATCGTACATTGGCAAGCCACAGTCGTTTATAGAACAAAACATACAGCCCTAGACCCACCCAAAGAAAAACGCCATGCACTTTGCTCATAATACACAATCCGGATGTAATGCCGAACCAGATCCAATTCGACCAGTTCTTTTCGTCTGTGGTGATCCTTGCAAGCAGCCACATGCTTAGAGTCCAAAACACCATTTGCGGCGAATCCGGGATAATAAAAGTTCCGGCGGTGATGCCTGCATAAAAGGATGCATTATACAGACAGGCTGCAAACCATGCCGCGCGTTCTGTACTCAGCGCTTTCACACAGTTGAATATGAAAAGCGTTGACAAACTGCATCCTATCACGCTGCCAAGTCTTAAAAAGCCCGGGAACTGCGCCAATGATAAATTGAGTGAAAATATCCTTATCCAAAAAGCAACCATTGGAGGATGGTCAAAATAATTCAGCTTGAGGTGCTGTGCATATAGCCAGTAATATGACTCATCGTTTCCAAGTTCAATTGTAAAAGCGAGTAGTAGCCGGACCACAAAGAAGGCAGCTATCAAGACAAAAAGTTTGCGCCTGTATGACCAACCGGCTAAGGCTTTCATTGATTTAAAATGTTTTGGGGACTACAAGTTCAAAGTGAATGATTGATAAGCCGCGGAATGATATTTTGCGTAGAATAGTAATGGTCAAATGTAATGAGACTTTCGTTGTGACTACTTCAAGGGCAGCAAACAAAACGAGGTCCGGCGAAGTATTTTTTGCAAATAGCTTTGAACAGCCGTTTTCTTGTGTTATATTTAGTTGCTAAACACCGCCGTGATTTTTGTTAGCTCATTACTCAAAAGTTTCTCTCATAATTTTTAATTAAATCAAAAATTCAAACCATGAACACTGAGACCAGGGCATTAACTATTAAGCCACATCTACTGCCAATTTCCTCTCCTGTGGAATTATTCGGCCATGTTATTTTAGTAGAATCTTACGATACCACTGGATATGTGGGATGCCACGCCCTTGTCGCTTTGCGTGATTCTCCCGGGGTGACCGTCGCCGTGATAACTACATCAAAGCATCATCAAATGCAACTGGACACTGCGTTGAGCACTGGCAATCTTATCGCTTTTTGGGGAACCTTACTCACGAATCCGCCGACTCCTTTAGGTGGCACATGGGCAGTTCCGGTTTATGGCAATATTGCGTCGATCATACTTTATAACTTTTCTTAGTAAAAGCTAAACGACGTTTCATTGCTTTTTTTCTTGTGTTAACCTAACAGCGTTAGATCTTCACCCTTACCGATTGAGACAACCAGAACGTTAGACGAGCAGAAACGGGAAGCATCAAAAAATTTTTCCTGTCAGCAAACGAAAACGCTTGCAGGGGCGTTTAATATACGTGCACCCTGTTGAACAAGCTTTTTTGGTTCATTTTGTTTTTAATGATGCATTGAATGGAAATATCAGAAGATCGAAAATTACTTAGCCCTGCAAAAAAAAAGATAGACACTAACGTATCCGCTTCCACGGAAACCTATACCCAGAAAAGCGAACAGCAGAAAACGCCGGATAAAAAATCATCCGCACCTCCGGCACCTTTCTACGACGAATTGCATTTCGCGGATTATGAATGACTAGCTATTTCCGACTTGAGGAAAAGTTATGGTCTTGTTGAAAGTCTTCCTTGACTGATCTATGCTTACTTTGCATTTGCATTAAGCAAGCACCCATGGCAGCAGGAAAAAAAACGACAGAAAAAGCAACGCCCTTTTCACCCTATGAAAAACTGGCGATCGCGCTTCTCGCAACAACCCAATTTACCGTCATTCTTGATTTTATGGTGATCTCGCCGCTCGGCGATTTTTTGATGAAATCTCTCAGCCTGTATCCTCATCAATTTGGATTTGTGGTATCGGCCTATGCGTTCAGCGCAGGCGTCTCGGGTTTGCTCACCGCCGGCTTTGCCGACCGGTTTGACCGCAAAAACCTATTGCTGTTTTTTTATGTGGGGTTTATCGCCGGCACCGTTATGTGCGGGCTTGCCCACTCGTACGCTATGCTGCTGACTGCCCGGATCATTACCGGCTTATTCGGAGGCGTGATCGGGTCCATCTCACTCGCGATCGTCACTGATCTATTCCCGATAGAGCGACGCGGCCGCGTAATGGGTTTCATGCAGATGGGCTTTGGTGCCAGCCAGGTATTGGGTATTCCTATTGGCCTGTACTTCGCAAACAAATGGGGTTGGGAAGCGCCTTTCTGGATGGTCGCAGCAATTGGTGGACTGACCGCAGTTTTCATCTTTATAAAACTGCAACCGGTAAACAAACATTTGGCTATGCGGATCGATCGTTCGGCGTTCAGGCATTTATTGCACACCGTTGCAAAACGAAATTATCGGATCGGCTTTACGGCGACCGCATTGCTTTCGATCGGCGGATTTATGATGATGCCGTTCGGAAGCGCATTTGCCATCAACAACCTGCATGTAACTCCTCATGAATTGCCGTTGTTATTCATGGTAGCGGGTGTAAGCTCGCTTTTTGCCATGCCATTGATTGGAAAGCTGAGCGACAAAGTCGACAAATACAAAATCTTCGCAATTGCTTCCGTGTATATGATGATATTCGTCGTGACATACACGCATCTTTCTGCGCAGCCGTTGTGGGTAGTAATGTTGTTTAATATACTGATGATGGCAGGAATTTTCGGGCGTATGGTGCCGGCAGGTGCGCTGACTACCGCAATACCTGATGCGCAGGATCGCGGTGCATTCATGAGCATCAATGCCTCTTTGCAGCAGATCGCCGGCGGCATTGCGGCTGCCGTTGCCGGAAGCATTGTCGTACAAAAAACTAAATTCAGTCCGTTGGAACATTATAGCACGCTTGGCTATGTGATCGTGTGCATCAGCACTATTAGCCTTTTTCTAATGTACCGTGTAAGCAAATTGATAAAAAGCAAACACGCTCCGGCTAAGAGCAGGGAAGTTGCTCATGTATAGTTAACTCATTTGATTGCCTGCCACCTGAAAGTAGTAATAGAGTGTGCCGGCAATTCTTGCATGATCATTTCATTGTTCCATTCAACGCCGAAATCAGCGTCAACACCATTATTAATAACATTCAGGACGATCGAACCATCAGCATTTTTAAATGCAACAAAATTCTTCTGATTCGCTTCTGCTGTTGCACTGATCCTGTATGCTCCGGGCCTTACAAATTTGCTAAAGTGAGCCAGGTAATAATATAGCCCCGTGTAGTATGTTTTGCTGGTGCTGCGATCAATGATAACAACGGGGTGTTGAACATTATTATCCGGATCGCCGTGCTCAACAGAAACAAGCCACGGACCGCCATGCTCATCCAATATCATATTCCAATATATCCATGCAGACGCCCAGTTCTTCATATCGCTGACTATCATATTGCCCCAGTACTCACCGTCGGCAAAATCGTATACAGGCAACTTTGAAGGACCGCCGGGAGGAACATTGTTACCAAGTGCATAACAAACTTCGGTTTGCCATATTGGTAAGTCGGGATATGCGTTATGCAATTGCGTGAGTGTTGAAAAATTATTCCAGTCATAACCGTGAACTGTGAGCGAATGAATGTATTTGCGAACACCAGGATCGTTGAGTATCGAAGGAAATTTTTCCAGCGCTTCCGGCCTGTTTGCAGTTTCACCTAATTGTATCCTGGTTGTAAGTCCTTCAGATCCTAAACGCGGCGCCACATAATTTTTTATCATTTCGCCCATCTCCCCGTAAGTAACATTCGAGTACCAGCTATTGTTTGCTTCATTAAACAAGTTCAAATAATCTATCGTGATGCCCTTGTCCCGATATGCCTGGAGGTACTTGCAGTAGTAGTTTGATAATGCATTGTAATATTCGGGTCTTATATGTTTTTCACCGGCCTTTAAACTATAATACATCCAATCGGGCGCAAAGTCCATCGGCGATTCGATCTGGAATTTGCCAAATCTTTTGGCGCTGTTTATAAAAGTGATCAATCCATTTGGAGCCAAATCTCTTTCGATACTGAAATGTTTCATTAAAGTATCATCTTTCGTTTCGTCATAAGAATACCACGGACCTGCTGATGCAAAATCGCAGGCGGCGATCGGTGACTTCAT
>DASQJI010000095.1:0-6005 GCA_035631175.1 Parafilimonas sp. | reverse complement strand
GCGGATATAATGATACGGATCGTACATATCATAGATCAATTCCCGCGGGTATTTCTTGTCTTTTAAAGTGACCGCGATTGCATAACTCCGATATGGTGCACAGCGTAAATGCAACAAATTAACGCCCGGTGGAATATGTGTGGCGTATATCAAATACCTTGAACGGAAGCTGCCTTTGGGCGTTTTTAGCTCGATGGGTTCGTCCTCCTTTACATCCTTAACCGGGCATTGTTGTAAGATCACGCCGCCTGAATTTTCAAATGCCCTCGCCAATGCCTGAACGTATTTTACCGGGTGAAACTGCGCCTGTTTTTCAACAAGAATTGCCTTTTTGAAATCGATATTTACAGGAAGCGTGTCCGCGTAAGTCGTCGGCACGTTCACTTCTGCACATGCATCGTAGATCTTTTCAAGCTCTGAAACCTGTTCTTCCGTTTGCGCAAAAAGATAGGCAGAGGTATAGTCGAAGCCGCAATCGATATTATATCGCTCAATGTTAGCACGCACAAGCTCCAGCGCACCTTTGCAGGCGCGTGCAACCAATTGTGCATTTTCTTTCCCGAAATCTTTTATGATAGTGGAATACGGATTCTCAAGTAAGGTGTTTAAATGTGCGGTTGTGCCGCCCGTCGTTCCAAAGCACAGATTGTATGCTTCAAACAAAATGCACTTTTTACCGGCAGCCTGCAAAACCAGGGCAGTGGTTACACCGGTAATTCCTCCGCCAACGATGGCAACATCAAATTCGGTATTTACCCCGGGCGTATTTTGTGCGTTAAATTGGTCAACCGTTTCCTGCCAGAGGCTAATTGTATTGCCATCCCGCGGTATCATCGAGAGCTTTCCTTTCTGCCTGACTTAATATTGTGATGGGGCTTGCGGTTATGGGTAACATCGTCGCCCCTCGATTGTTGCTCCTCGTTGGCACGGCTATCGAGATTATCGCGGATTTCGGGCCTGGTTTTTTCAACGTGTGTTTTTTTATTGACCTGAGGTGAATTGCTCATAGGTGTTTTCATAAATTAGTTTTGAAAATAAGAGAAAAATCCATGCCATGATGCACGCGTCGGCTCTCTTTAAGTATTCGAGTTTCACGACTGTACCCGAACTAATTTATGAAGACTACCAGCGCCAACACTGCCATCGTCCTTCCCCGGCATTAAACTTGATGCATAGAGGAAAAATTTATGTTTGAGAGCTACATAACAACCAAAGATGAGGCTGTCTGCCACTTGTTCCTCCACTGCTGCTTCAGAGATGGAACATTTAGCCAGGAAGAAATTGACAACGTATCTTCAAAATTTGTCGACCTGCAAATTCACCGTGACTTAAATTTCAAAGAAGAATTGCAGCATTACAGAACTTATCAAAACGGGCTCGAGGATGAAACTGAATACCTGAGATACCTTGCCAAACTCATTACGCCTGTACAGGACCTTGCCTTATACTCTTATTGCGTTGAGTTGTGTTTGAGCGATGGGTTGATGAGCTCTACGGAAGAATTATTACTGAAACGAATTGCAGTTATTCTTGAAATCGAAGAAGAACAAAGCACCATTGATAATCTAATGATCCAGCGAAAAGCGGTTGAACTGGAAAAGATCTTTTAGTCAGGCGCGGGCATTTGAACAACCTTTGCTGTTTTCAATTTAGGTGAATACCAATAAAGCAACAGACCGGCAACGATCAAACCAAGTGCAATGATCTCTGCCTGCGTTGGATTCACACCGAGGAAATGATATTTTGTGTTCACCCTGATCTGTTCGACAAAAAATCTTTCAATCCCATTTAATATTAAGTAGATCGCAAACAGCTTTCCCGGCGTTTGGATTCGTTTCCTGATCGACCATAAGACAGCGAACAAAATAAGGCAAACCACTATTTCATATAAAGGCGTAGGAAAAACTGGCAAAGGCAAATGGTTGCAGTAATTGTCCCACGTACAGCCAAACAATGGGATCCCTTCGTTATTTACGTTGTGCGGATATGAATATGCAAACATCCAGTTTGGTAAACCCAAAAAGGGCCTCACGGGTGCATGCTGCACGGCGCCGAGGGAACCAAACTGGTTGAGATAAAAAGTTGCGTTCTCGGTTAAGGTCCTGGTGAATGCGGTCGACGAGTTGCTTAACTGGACGGTGCCATCTGCATTGCTCATGAATGCGCTGTTAATGATTCCCCAGTCTCCGTCGCCTGCAACCTGGCAACCAATACGGCCGAGCGCGTAAGCGAGCATTAATGACGGCGCGGTCGCGTCAGCAATTTTTATAAAGCTGATCTTATTTCTTTTGAAATAATACCAAAGTGCAGCAGAAGCGCAGATCAAACCGCCGTAAAACGTCAAGCCAGCGGGTGAAAATAAATTGCCCCACGGATCTTCAACGAAACGATTCCAGTTTTCAAGATTGTCGAAGATCTTAGCGCCGAGGAATCCGAAGACTGCAGCAATAATCGTCATATCTCCCACCCTGTCGCTCGGCCAGATCCGAATCACACGTTTTTCCGGCTTTGGTAGTTTTGATTTATTTTTTTCCCACCATTTCATTCCGGCGAAAAAAAGGCCTAATAATATTCCGGCCGGGTAACTTCCGTTCGCAGAAAAGATAAATTCCTGCGGATCGTTCATCGCTCCCTTTATAATAAAAACACCAAGTATTTTGTAGCCTAACAGAAAACCTAAAATAAAATTTAGTGCGAGGTCTAATGTCCTGGCTGGTTCGCCCACAGTGATCTCCACTTCTTTATACGTAAAAGTACCGGCCGCCTGCCTTCGTTTTAATTCTTTGATCAAAAGCCACGCTGCGGCAAGGAAAGACAAAGCGACGCAGAAACCAAAACTGTTGATGATCTTAAGGGCCGGTAAATTCCATCCAAACGCATCCTTAAATAAATAATATAGATTGGGATACATGCTTTTAATTTAAAAAAACCGTGCAATGTTACTAAAAAATAGATGCCGCTTTTTAAAGAAATATTGGATACACCTTATGGAAAAGCATTTCTATGCAATTAGCCTGATCTGGGCGCAATTTAGGCGATTAAACGCTAAGGCGACGTGAATGCGGCTAAATATTCAAAGCACTGGTCACCGCACATCTGAAGTCATTCTGGCATCAAAAGATAAACGATGGAGCCGTCTTGTCATTTTAGCGAACGCTTTTGTGAAGATTTTTCATTCAAATTTCCGATGGTACATGCTTTGTGTTAAGTGTACCAAATTAATTAATTAAACAAAAAACAGAATAGTATGACAACTCTTGCTAAACGTAACTACAGAACCATTGACAACCTGTTTGATGAGTTCTTCAACAACCTGCCTTCCGCCTGGGGCAGAGAAAATGGCTGGAATGTGCCCCCGGTGAACATTCATGAAACGAATGAAGGTTTTCACCTGGAATTAGTGGCTCCAGGTTTGAAAAAAGAAGATTTTAAAGTAGCGCTCGACAAGGGTTTGCTCACGATCAGCTACGAAAAGAAAGCTGAGAATGAAACGAACGAGTACAAGACACATCGTCGGGAGTTCAGCGTTACGAATTTTAAGCGCAGCTTCCGTGTAGACGATGCAATTAGCGTTGACGGCATAGAGGCTAAATACGAAGACGGCGTTTTGAAACTGTATCTTCCGAAAAAAGAAGAAGTCAAGGTTTTACCGAAAGAAATTAACATCCAATAATTTTTTTTCGTAGCAGTTGGTTTTGGTTAAGACCCCGTGTTTTTACGCGGGGTTTTTTTATTGCCGTTCATAAAAAGCATAAACGGCATATTTTTTTCACGCGCTACCTTCATCGGTTTACAAAAAAACAACATGCATAGATTATTATTCATTTTTATCGCCATAACATGGTGGCACATTTCAATCGCGCAAGGATTATACATGCCCAGGGATATAAAGCAGGCTTATAAAAAGGGTACCCGATCGTTTGATGGAAACCCCGGCAAAAATTACTGGCAAAACCGGGCGCGTTATGATATTACTATTACCGCGATGCCGCCGGACAGAAATATCAAAGGGAAAGAAACGATCACATATTTCAATAACAGCCCCGATACGCTTTTAAATCCTGTGATAAAATTATTTCTGAATATTCATAAACCGGGGGCGCCAAGAAATTACGGCGCTACCGCCGATTATCTAACAACGGGGGTTGAAATCGACGCGCTTACGGTGGATGGCGACAAATTCAATTCTCCCAGCAACCCAGGGATATTTACCTGGTTCGGACTCCACCTTTCCAATCCGCTTTTGCCACACGATTCGATCCATCTGACTTTTGACTGGCATTATACTATATCGGAGCAAAGTAACCGCGAAGGCATGATCGACTCAACCACTTACTTCCTCGCATACTTTTATCCGCGTGTCGCCGTGTTGGATGACTACAATGGCTGGGACAGGATGAACTTTATGGACAACCATGAATTCTACAGCGACTTCAATGACTATACTGTCACGTTGAACGTTCCGAAAAATTATATCGTTTGGGGAACAGGAACTTTGCAGCATCCGGAAAAATTATTGCAGCCTGAAATTTTGCAACGCTACAATCAATCGCTCAGCTCTAATGCAACTGTCAACATCGTAACCCAGGAAAACATCAACGCGAAAAATGTTACCACGCAAAATGATGTGAACAGTTGGCAGTTCGTGGCAAACGATATTCCCGATATGGCTTTTGGCATCAGTGATCATTTTGTGTGGGACGGATGCAGTGCGGTTGTTGAGGATGCTACGGGCAGGCGTGCGGGCGCGTTTGCAGCATATAACGATACGGCCAAAGATTATCATTTCATGGCGCAGTATGCGAGGCATTCACTTGACTGGTTTTCACATAAATGGCCTGGTGTGCCGTATCCTTACGAAAAGACAACGGTCTTTCAGGGTTATGCAGGCATGGAGTATCCTATGATGGCGAATGACGAAACTTATTCTGACACCATTCGATCGCGGGCGGTTGCGGAACATGAGATCGCCCACACTTATATGCCGTTCTACATGGGTATAAATGAAACCCGTTATGGATTTATGGATGAAGGCTGGGCCACAACGCTTGAGTTACTGATCGGGCGGGAAGATATCGGGGTAGAAAAAGCGGAGCAGATTTACAAAGCGTTCAGGGTAGCCCGGTGGACGCACGATCCCTCTTCCGATGAAGACATTCCAATCATTACGCCCGGCGACGCATTAACCGGAAGTGGCTTTGGTAATAATGAATATGGGAAAGCGGCCCTCGGTTATTTTGCGATGATGGACTTTTTGGGAGACGAACTTTTTAAGAAATGCTTGCAGGCATATATGCAGCGCTGGCACGGGAAACACCCGACTCCCTGGGACTTCTTTTATACGTTTAACAATGTTTCCGGTCAGGATCTAAACTGGCTGTGGAGTAACTGGTTCTTTAATCCGAATTACATTGACCTTGCTATTGAAAAAGTGGACAAGACAAATGGCGGGTACAACCTCACAATACAAAATATTGGCGGCATGGCTGCACCGGTTAATGTGCAAATAAGTTACGATGATGGCAGTGCAGACACATTGCATCAAACACCGGCTATTTGGAAGAGCGATCAGAAGAAAACTGTTGTAAACATCACGACCAAAAAGCAAGTAAGATCGATCCGTTTAGACGGTGGCATTTTTATGGATGCTGATGAAAGCAATAATGTGTGGCAGTCCCAATAAAATGGAACGGGAATGGCTAAAGAAAAGAAATGCAACACGGATGACACGGCCTGCGGGTACGGATGATCATTTGACACTCGTAGCCCGTGAGTTGTTGCAATCTTTTGCTTTTGCTTAAGGGAAATGCGTGTTGATCCGTCTCATCCGTGTGTCTGTGTCCAATAAATCTCATCTTAGTGCGGCAAAATTATTTGCAATGGAAAACGAATTAACTCTCCGCATAATATTACAAAAACCGCCAAATGGCGTCGACTTCGGTTTGCAAAAAGGAACAGGAAGTGTTTACGAGACTGTTCAAAAACAAAGATCCGGCGGAGAAGAT
>DASQJI010000094.1:0-7604 GCA_035631175.1 Parafilimonas sp. | reverse complement strand
ATTGGTTTCATTTATGGCTGTACAACGTACAAAGGAAGTGGGTATTCGAAAGGTGCTGGGCGCCAGCATAAAAAATATTGTGTACCTCTTTTCAAAAGAATTTACGATCCTTATAGGTGTCGCTTTCATAATAGCCGCGCCACTTGCCTGGTTCATGATGAGCGACTGGCTAAACAATTTTGCTTATCGTATCAAGTTGAATGCCGATGCGTTTGTACTGGCCATGGTTATATCGCTCATACTCGCGTGGCTAACCGTCGGGTATAAATCTTTACGTGCGGCAATGGCAAACCCGGTAAGAAGTTTACGTACGGAATGAGGAAATGAATGATGAATGATGAGTAATGAGTCTCCTTTTGTGAATTGTGAATGGTGAATTGTGAATCAGAAAGCGTGAATCCTAAATCCTTAATCGTAAATCCTAAATGATAATAACTCTCGATTATGGTTAAAAATTTTTTCAAAGTTGCCTTTAGAAACATTACCCGGCATAAAGGCTTTTCTTTTATCAATATCGCCGGGCTCACATTTGGACTAACAGCATGCATTTTGATCGGTCTGTTTGTGTGGGATGAAAACCAGTATGATAAATTTATCCCGGGTGGCGACCAGGTGTACCGTCTCTACGACGAATACACAAATCATGATGGAACGCAGCAGCTCGCGGTTTCACCACCGATGTTTGCCACAACGCTTCAACAGGAATACCCGGAGGTAGAACAAACAGCTCGTATTTTGATGACAGCGGATTATAAACCGCTTTTTGAAGCTGGTAAAAACAAATTCTATGAGCCGAGTGGTTATTTCGTTGATTCTACTTTCTTCCAAATATTCCCGATCAAGTTTGAATATGGGTCTCCTGTGAATGCCCTCGACGCTCCAAACTCAATCGTGCTTTCAACGGAAATGGCGCAACGTTTTTTTGGCGATGGAAACCCGGTAGGAAAGCAACTGATGATGGATAAAACACCTTACCTCGTACGTGGCGTATTTGAAAAAAATCCGAAATTCCATTTGCAGTTTAATTACCTGGTCCCGTTATCTGCTGCACAAATACCGCCGGAACGCATGGAGAGTTGGGGCTGGCACCAGTTCTTTAGTTATGTAAAACTTAAACGAGGAACAAACGTGCAGGCATTGGAAGCGAAGTTTCAGAAAGAAGCGTACCAAAAAGCGAAGGCTGTTTCAAATGATCCTACCACGTCCGAAAAACCGTTCCTTCAGCCGCTCACGGATGTACATCTTTATTCGTCGAACTTTAAGTTTGATCCTGCGCAACGCGGCAACATAACTTATGTAAACGCACTCACGATCATTGCCATTTTTATCCTGCTGATCGCCTGTTTCAATTTTGTAAACCTCGCCACCGCGAAATCATTGCAGCGCGCAAAGGAAGTTGGCGTGAGAAAAAGTGTTGGCGCTGACCGGAAACAGTTAATGTTGCAGTTCATCGGCGAAACCATTTTACTCAGCTTTATCAGCATCATCATTGCCGTAGCGCTCGCTTTCTTATTGCTTCCTTGGCTCAACGAATTCACAGGAAAACATATATCCGTCGGCTTATTCGCAAACCCCATGGTCATCTTTTTAATGATTGGGTTATCGCTTGTTGTTGGCATCACGGCGGGCTTCTACCCGGCCCTTGTGCTTTCGGGCTTCAAACCGATCAAAGTGTTGAAAGGCACCATTACTGCTGACGAAGAACCGGGGAAGATTCCGTGGCTACGGCATGGGCTCGTTGTAACTCAATTTACGCTGTCTGTATTGTTGATCATCAGCGCCATTGTTGTTTTCAAACAGGTGAACTACCTGCACAATAAAGATCTGGGCTTCAATAAGGAGCAGATCATGTTCTTCCCCATGCGCGGTGATAACATGTTTAAAAATACGGACGCATTCAAAAACGAACTACTGAAAACGCCGGGTGTCTCGTCTGTTTCCATCGGCTATGGTTTTCCGGGCGATGCGGTCGCCGGCGATGAGATCATCGTGCCGCGTAATGGCCAGCAAACACAGCAGTCAGCTACGCAGTTGATGGTTGATTATGACTACATAAAAACATTAGGGTTGCAGATCGTGGCAGGAAGAGATTTTTCAAAAGACATGAAGACTGATAAGGACCATGCATGGATCATCAATGAAACCGCTGTGAAGCAATTGGGTTTCGGTACGCCACAAAAAGCACTTGGCCAGGATCTGTACTGGCATCCATGGGGCGCATCAAATCCGGACTCTTTAAAAACGGGCAAAGTGATAGGAGTTGTAAAAGACTTCAATTATAAAAGTTTATATGATAAAGTGGAGACCACTGTGCTGCAGATATTTCCGGACGCAGCATGGAAAGTCGCAGTAAAAATGAACACCGCCGGCATCGGGAACGCGATCGCTGGTGTGAGGAATGCATGGAATAAATTCTCTCCTGAATACCCTATCGAATATAAATTTCTCGACGAGAACTTTGAAGAGATGTATAATTCGGAAGACAAACTACGATCACTGTTGTGGATTTTCACCGGCATCGCCATTTTCGTTGGATGCCTTGGTCTGTTTGGTCTCGCCGCTTATACCGCAGAACGCAGGCGGAAAGAAGTGGGCATACGAAAAGTGCTTGGCGCGAGCACAGAAGGGTTAGTGATCCTTTTGTCGAGAGATTTTATCAAGCTTGTGTTCATTTCGCTGTTGATCGCTTCGCCGGTTGCTTTCATCTTCATGAACAAATGGCTTCAAAATTTTGCGTATCGAATAAATATCAGCGGATGGGTGTTTGTCATCGCGGCATTTGTCGCTTTAGCGATCGCCTTTATTACGGTGAGCTTCCAGGCGATCCGCGCTGCGGTGGCGAACCCGGTGAAGTCGTTGCGGACGGAGTGAGTGAATGAGAGATGAGTAATGAGTGATGAGTGCTGAATCTGCATTTTTAAATCTGCAATCTGCAATCGCAAATCTGAAATCGAAATCGTTCTATGTTTAGGAACTATCTTAAGACAGCCTGGAGAAATTTAAATAAGCACAAGCTATTTTCTTTCATAAACATTTTTGGGCTGGCATCAGGCATGACGGTTTGCATGCTTGCATTGATTAAGATCAAAGAAGCTTACGAGTATGACAATTTTCATCCGGAGTCATACAGAAGTTATCGCGTCATTACCAACTCAACAAACAAGGGTGGGGATCATCTGCTTTATGCAAGTTCGCCGCTGCCTTTGAGCGATTTCCTAAAAAGCAATTATAGTATTATTGAACGAAGCACGGCCGTGCATTTTTCGCATGATGCGATAATCGGGAACGGCAAAGAACTGCCCGCAACGGAAGCTTATGCAGGCAGCGATTTTTATAAAATATTCGGTTTTAAACTTTCATCCGGCAGTCCGGCGACAAACCCACAGACGGTTGTTTTAACACGAGAAACTGCGCAACGCTTTTTTGGAAACGCCGATCCAATTGGCCGGGTCATAACGATCGGCTCCTCGAATAATTTTTTGGTAACTGGAATTTTGGAGAACCCTTCGTCGCCTTCGCACCTGAAGTTTGACGTGCTGGTTTCCCTATCATCATTGCCAATGCAAAACAATAAAGTTTCTGTAAACTGGGATGATGAAGGAGCAGCGTATACTTATGTTCAATTGAAGCCGGGCGCATCAGAGGCATCGTTAAGAGCAGTGTTGAAGAATGCATCCAAAGAGGTCAACGCATTATTCCTGGCATCGGCCAACGTCAACTTTCTTTTCGATGTTCAACGATTGGACGATATATCTCCCGGTTCAATTCCGTTACACAACTTGACCGGGGAACCCATCGTTCCGAATCTTGTAATTTTTGCAGTCATCGGCCTGGCTATGCTCCTCCTTGCATTTTTTAACTATGTAAGCCTTACACTCGCGAGGGCACTCGATCGCGCGCGTGAGGTGGGTGTGCGCAAAGTTGCGGGAGCTTCCAGGCGACATGTGATGATGCAGTTTCTGAGCGAATCATTGCTTGTCGCGATATTCGCATTTTTCCTGGCGTGCATTGAAGTGAGACTCGTAAGTACGTTGCCGGTCGTGCAAAACTTGATCGGGAATTTCAAATATGATGCGCAATTATGGTTGTATTTTATTGCATTCACCGCCTTTACCGGAATTTTTGCAGGATGGATCCCGGCACGCGTCTTTGCAACGCTTCAACCTGTTAAGGTGCTGAAGGGAAAATTCAATTCGAAACTTTTCGGCGGCGTTGGTTTAAGGAAGGCACTCTCAGTAATTCAGTTCGCCGTTTCACTCGTCGCCATTGTTATCTTATTCGTTTTTTACAAGCAGTCGCTTTTCATGGTAACTGCGGACTACGGATTTGAGAAGCGCGAAATGTTGAATATCCGCTTGCCGCAAAATTCATATCAAAAATTAGCGCCTGCATTCTCCGCCGTTCCGGGCGTCGAATCTGTTTCAGCTGCTTCCGCATTGTTTGGATTTTCAGGCGGCAATACAAAATTTATAAAACGGGACAGGACTGCCGATTCCATTGCGGGCAATTATTTTTCAGTCAGTCCCACATTCATCACCGACACGAAGCTCCAATTGATAGCTGGTGAAAATCTTCCGGCTTCTTCTCCAAACAACAATGCGCATTTTGTCTTAATAAATGAAAAAGCGTCACAGGCGCTCAAGTTTAAAGATCCGGGAGCTGCTGTTGGAAATACTGTTTTGCTGAATGACACTACCCGATGTATTATCGCGGGCATTGTAAAAGACTTTCACTATGCCAGCTTCATGACTTCAATTCAACCTTTGTTGCTCGCAAATCAGCAAGACGAATATGCCGTGCTTAATTTAAAAATTTCGCCATCGGCGGCAGCTAACATTATTCCTGCGCTTGAAGCAGCATGGAAAAAATTGTACCCGCATCAACCGTTCCTGGCAAGTTGGTACGACAAAGAGCTCACTCATGAGCACCTGCACAAAGATGACCTGGTATTTCTTGGATTGTTGACGATCATGGCGCTTTCCATAGCGTGTCTTGGCTTGCTGGGCATTGTTATTTACACAACAAAAAATCGTGCGAAGGAAGTGAGTGTACGCAGAGTGATGGGAGCAAATGTGTGGCGCGTGGTCATAGAAATATCCAGAGGCTTCGCGGGCCTGCTTTTGATCGCCACTTGCATCGGTCTGCCAATCGGATTTGTGATTGGCGGCGAATTCTTACGCCAATATGCATACCGCATATCAGTGAGCGTTTCGCTGCTGGCGGAAAGTGCGGCTGCTTTATTTGTTTTAGGTGGACTGACAATCATTTGGCAAACATACCGCGCAGCGAACGCCAACCCGGTAGTAGCATTACGCGGCGAGTAATGCAATACGGATGCTGCGGAGACTACCGACCGACGCAATTGAAAATTTGAGACGGAATGATTGAGAAATCAGTGATAAATAATGAGTGGTCAGTATTGTAACAATGTGAATGCGAATAACCAATTACCTAATCAACGAGTTAACCAATAAACCAACATCAAACTTCAAACCTCGAACCTCAAACTATTCCGCCTTTATCTCAACACTTGCAGCCTGCAACCCATCAGCAGTTGCTGTCAAGTTTATTTTTCCTTTAGTTCCGTTTGATTGGATGACTGCGAGGCCGAGGCCATTGAAAGTTTTATGGTCGTGTCCTTTGAAAGATGCAAGGTCTGTCTCGCTGCCATTGTCAAGTCCCGCAATAAAACCTTCCCCGCTTATTGAATAATGAATGAGGTTGCTAGCATCGGGCACAGGATTCCCATCTTTATCCGTAATAGAAACTGTGACAAAAGACAGGTCGCTTCCATCTGCTGTGATCTTATTTCTATCTGCGGTTAAGACGATCTTTACAGCTGCGCCTGCCGTTTTTATTTCCTGTGTTAAAACTTTTTTTCCATTGTTTGTTGAGACTGCCTTAAGCGTTCCCGGGTCATAAGGCACACGCCACATCACGTGAAGATCGTCTCCTTGCTTTTTCTTTACTCCCAAGGATTTTCCATTTAAGAAAAGTTCTACAGCGTCTGCATGATTGTAATATGCCCACACATCGATGGTGTCGCCCGATTTCCAGTTCCAGTGAGGAAAAATGTGCAATACCGGTTCATCAGTCCATTCGGCTTTATACATGTAGTACAGATCTTTCGGAAAACCTGCCAGATCAACAAGACCGAAATAAGAGCTGCGTGCGGGCCATGGATATGGCGTCGGCTCACCGATGTAATCAAAGCCTGTCCAGATGAATTGTCCGGAAAGAAAATTATATTTCTTGATCACCTTCCATGTTTCTTCCTGTGTTGAACCCCAGGGAGCTGAACAATTATCGTAAGCAGAGCATGTCGTATCCGGATTGCCTTTGTCAAATGGCTTGTCCCAACGCTCGGGCCACCGGCGAATGCTGTCCGATGGCATATCATAATGTCCGCGGGTTGCAAGCGATGAAACAGTTTCGGTCGCAAGAAATTTTTTGCCGGGATAAGTTTCAGGGAACTTCGAAAATAATTCGTGATGATAATTATAACCCACAAGGTCGAGCGCACCGGATTGAATGATCTGGTTGTTTGGATCATCGGGAGCATTGCAGGCTGAAGTTATATACCGGGTATTGTCAAGGCCTTTGATTATTGATGCCAGTTCTCTTGCGATCGTTTTTCCTGATGAATCTTTTCCATCCTGGCCTCCCCATTGCTCCGGAATTTCATTGCCAATGCTCCAGATGATGATGGATGGATGGTTGCGGTCTCTTAATACCATTGAGCGCAGATCTTTTTCATGCCAGTCATCCCAATAGAGATGATAGTCGTATCGATTCTTTGGCTTCTTCCACATATCAAAAGCTTCATCCATCACAAGAATGCCCATGCTGTCGCACAGGTCAAGCACTTCGGGCGCCGGCGGATTGTGCGAAGTACGCAGCGCATTTACACCCATTCCTTTTAAAATTTCAAATTGTCTTTCGAGCGCTCTCCTGTTGATAGCAGCGCCCAGGCAGCCAAGGTCATGGTGGTCGCAAACGCCGTTGATCTTTACATGCTCACCATTAAGCAAGAATCCGTTATCAACATCAAAGTCGATCGTTCGTATCCCAAACTTTGTGATGCAATCATCGATAGCCGTTCTGCCATCGATCAGTTCAGTAACGACTTTGTATAAGTACGGACGTTTTAGTGACCACTTTACCGGTTTGGTTAAAATGATCTGCTGCGAGACGTTCGTAATACTGTCGGTCAGCTCGATCGGTGTATTCATTTTTCTTGCAACAGGATTATTATTTGCGTCGTAGATTATTGTGCTGAACAACACGTTATCGAGACTGCCGGTGCGACGAATAACCGTGTTCACATTGATCGTCGCTGACTGATCAGTTATGTTCGTTGTTGTTACGGACGTGCCCCAGTGATCAACATAAACGGCGCCTGTTGTTACAAGCCATACGTTGCGATAAATGCCACTGCCGCTGTACCATCTTGAATTTGGTTGTTGTGAATTGTCGACCTTAACTGTAATTACGTTTGGCTTATCAAAGTTTAAGTAAGGAGTAAGGTCATAACGGAACGATGTGTATCCATAAGGATGAACGCCGAGCGAATGCCCGTTGATCCAAACTTCACTGTTCATATA